>JBDLUL010000001.1:0-8569 GCA_039805345.1 Bacteroidota bacterium
GATCCCCCCACCCAAAAGGGGTCTTTTTTAATTTCCCCTATATCGGCTTTTGTACCTAAAATAATTCCGGCTGGTATGCCAAAGGCTTTCGATAAAGAACCTGTTTGAATCAAATTTGCCGACGTATCTATGTGTGTTGATACGATTCCTAATCGATGCGATTCATCCACAATCAAGGACTGTTCTGCCGATAAATGTTGCTCAAATCCTGTGAGAAATTCTTCTACCCAGGGAGCTCCAATTCCATCCATGCAGAGAATTTGAGATTCTTTTTTCCAATCCACGAAGGCGCCTGCAGAAGGTTTGTGCGGATAACGCCACAAAGCTGGATGCGTTTTGGGTGCCAAGGATATGCTCGCTTCGGGATGTTTTTGTTGGATAAATTGCATGGCCGTTTGCCCAGCAAGCAATCCCGAACTGCACAAGGCCGCAGCTTCTACACCAAAGCGTTTAGCCAATACATCTTCTAAACTTTCCCAAACGTCCATTCGGTAATTATTCAATCGTGAACTTCCCCAGTTTTGATTGAAAATTTGAATCCCTTCGTGTAGTTTTTCTTGAAATAATGGATGAGTTCCTATGTTTAGGTAATTCGTTCCCCCCAACCAGCGGTATTCCTTTCCCTCGAATGAAACGAGGCGCTCCGGGATCTGGTTTTGTTGGATCTGATAGGACATAACTAGGGAATTAATTCAGCTCCGGTTCCAGGTGCTTTGGCATAATGAACCTTTCCGTATTCGATCGTGATTCCTTTCGAGATTTTATCATCGACCAACAAACATCCATCCATGTCGACGAAATCCAATAAGGGTAATAATTGCGCGATGGCCGAACAGCCTATCGTTGATTCTGTCATGCAGCCCACCATCACTTGTAAGCCAAGGCTTTTGGCTTGTTTGATCATGCGTAGCGCAGGTGTTAGCCCACCGCATTTCATGAGCTTGATGTTGACCCCGTGAAAATAGCCCGCACATTTTGCAACATCTGCTTCTAAAATACACGATTCATCCGCGATAATGGGTAAAGCGGATTCTTTGTAAACGCGCTTCATACCCGCCCAATTGTCGGCTTTTAAGGGCTGCTCAATGAATTCTACTCCTAGTTTTTTTAATTCGGGAGCGAAATAAATGGTTTGTTCAGGTGTCCAAGCGGTATTCGCATCGACACGAAACACGGCATCGGTTTCCTTGCGCAAGGCCTCGACAATTTCTAAATCTTGGTCGGTGCCCAACTTGATTTTATATAGCGGAAAAGGCATTTCCCGCATTTTGGATATCATCGTTTCTATGGTATCAATCCCTATCGTATAGTCGGTGATCGGATTATTTGAAATGTCCAATCCCCAGATTTCATGTAAGGCTTTATTATGTGTTTTACCCCACAGGTCCCAATAGGCCACATCTAATGCACAAAGGGCAAATGGATGATCGTCCAACAACGTTTTGGATAACATCTTCCAAAAATCGGTGGGATGCGGTAAAATATCATTTGGCAATAAATGCCGTATGCTTTCCACTTGCGCCACCATTTTCTCCATGGTGATGCCGTAATAGGGGGTCTCTGTTGCTTCTCCGAATCCGCTTTTGCCATGCCAGCTCAATTCCACAATGAGGGTTGGCTGAACGTCACGCGATTCGTGCGTGATCGTAAAGGTGTGCTTAAGCGGCAGATCGAATTGATGAAGCTTCAGTTCCATACATCGTTATTTGAGTGGAATAAAGAGTAGTTTGGTGTCTTTTTGGCCTGCTTTTTGCCAAACTAAGCCATCTGCTTTTGACCAATTGATCAAATCGCCAGAACCGTTATGAGCTACGGTTTCACCGTTTTCCACGGGAATCCATTGGTCTAATTCTGCTGATGGTTTTGGTAAGAATTTAATTTCTTTTTCTGCATATTCAGGGAAATCACCGGATACCCAAGGCAAGAAATAAACCCAGAAACATGTCAATGTTGAGATCGGATTTCCTGGGAAAGCAAAGACCACTTTGCCGTCTGGACGCGTAGCTACCAACATCGGTTTTCCTGGTTTTTGGGCAATTTTATGGAAGACCGTTACGAAACCCGCTTCGGTTAATACACCAGGAATTAAATCTTTTTTGCCTGCGGAAACGCCTCCCGACAATAAAATGATATCATTTGATTCTAAGACTTTATCAATATTAGCCTTGATTTTTTCTGCTGAATCAGGTAAGTGGCTGGAGTTTGCTTTGAAGCCTTTCGACAACAAAACTGATTTCATCATCATCACATTCGATGAACGAATTTGATGAACGGCCGGTGTTTCATGTAGTCCTACAATTTCATCGCCGGTTGAGAAAATATGAACATGCGGTTTTGATTCTACTTCGATATGTGCTTTGCCCACGGTTGCTGCAATCGCAATTTCCACGGGCCCAATTTTTGTGCGTTTTTTAACTAGGATGGTACCTTCTTGGGCATCCATTCCCTGCGTATGAATAAATTGTCCTTTGGTTAAAGGTGTTTTTCCAATGTAGGTAGCGATTTTTTTCTCGATACTAAGATCCTCAATTTTGATGATGGCTTCAGTTCCTTTAGGAGCCGTCGCTCCCGTCATAATTTCCATCGCACCATCGATTTTTTTGATGGCTTTAACAGGTTCTCCAGCAAATAAAATCCCTTCAATTTTCCAAGTTGGCGCGGTAATGTCCTTTACTGCAATTCCATCCATCATAACCCGGTCGAAAGGAGGGAAATCTCGGTCGGCAACGATTTTTTCCGCGAGATTCATGCCCAAAGTTTTGGCTAGGGGTAATTTTTCAGTCCGGAATGGAATGGTGATATTTTTTAAGAGGGCAATGGCTTCAATAGGACTGATCATGTTTGTTGTTTTACGTATTTGTTAAATTTCGCTAAAAATTGCCAAATCTCCCGTATTTTCGTGTGCTAAATTTGAAATGTATATGTCAATTGATTTTTCTCACTTACAATCCGATGGGACCCCAGGCATGGTGGATGTCAGTTCTAAAATTGAAACGGTGCGCGAAGCAAAAGCACAGTCTATCGTATTTTTAGGTGCGGAAATTGTCCAACATTTTGAAGCGGCTGGTTGGCAAAATAAGAAAGGAAGCATCCTTCAGACGGCAATTATCGCTGGAACCATGGCTGCCAAAAAGACCTCAGATTTAATTCCATTATGTCATCCACTTGGATTGGATTCCTGTAAATTCGAAACAGAGGTTTTAGTAGACCAAATCGTCATTACCTGTATTTGCCGGCTTGATGCCAAGACAGGCGTTGAAATGGAAGCACTTGTAGGTGCCTCCGTCGCGGCATTAACCGTATACGATATGTGTAAATCGGTTTCCAAAGGAATTGTCATCAAAGAAACCAAATTGATTTCAAAATCAGGGGGTAAATCGGATTTCAAAGCCTAATATGTCATCTCATCACATCATTCGAGACAAACAAGAACCCGCGCTGATCATCGCGAATGGGGAGGCGTGTTCGATGGATATTTTGGATCAATTGCTCGAGTGGTCACCTACCGTGATTGTGTTAGATGGGGCACTGGAACGCGTGATTTCCTTGGGTATTAAAGTTGATGTGTGGTTAGGGGACTTCGATCATTCGAACAATGCAGATATGCGTAATTATCCCTTGAAAAAAGTACATACACCTGATCAAAATTTAACGGATTTAGAGAAAGCATTTGAATATTTACTGGAAGAAGGTTATCCAGCTGTGAATGTGATTTGGGCGTCCGGAAAACGCATGGACCACACGTTAAATAATTTTCATTCGCTGGTGCGCTATGGTCGGAAATTGAAAATTGTTTTCTTCGATGATTATTCAACTTCGTATTTGTTGCCTCCAACATTTGAGAAATGGTATCCGGCAAAAACACCTATTTCACTGATGCCTTATGGAGAGGCGTTTGATGTTAAATCTTCGGGTCTTGTTTATGATTTAAACCATCCTGTTTTGAAATTGGGAACTCAGACAAGTTCAAGCAATGAAGTTCGAGAGGATGGAATCGTTAAAATTTCCTACGAAAGCGGAGCGCTTATTTTGATGGAGTGCCACGATTAATTTTGTCCTGCTCCGACGGTTTGTAAAACACCGGACGCGACGGTACCTCTGGGAAGTAATTCTGCTCAACCCAATTGCCCGGGTAATCATGTGGGTATTTATAATCGGCCCCGTAATTCAAATCTTTCATTAAGCGTGTAGGTGCATTGCGCAAGTGTAAAGGCACGGGTAAATTCCCCGTTTGTTCCACGTAAGCCATGGCTTTGTTGATGGCATTATAGGCCGAATTACTCTTCGGAGATGTTGCCAAATAAATGACAGTCTGAGATAAAATGATACGGGATTCTGGATTGCCAATCACCCGTATGGAATCAAAACACGATTGAGCTAACAGGAGCGCGTTTGGATTTGCCAAACCAATGTCTTCAGAAGCAAGGATTAATAAGCGCCGACCGATAAATTCAAGCGGTTCGCCGCCGGCTAGCATGCGTGCCAACCAATATACCGCTGCATCTGGGTCAGATCCGCGGATCGATTTGATAAATGCTGAAATGATGTCGTAATGTTGTTCGCCGTCCTTGTCGTACTGCGCCAAGTTTTTTTGTAACCGTTCCGTTACCAGCGCATTCGTTACCTCGATTTCATTCGCCCCTTCCGTGGTAATGAGTAATTCGAAAAGATTCAACAGTTTACGTCCATCTCCGCCTGAAAAATGAAAAAGCGCGTCGGTTTCCGTTAACGTGATTGTTTTATTGGTGAATAATTTATCCGTACTAATTGCCTTGTCGATCAGTTGGCGTAAATGCACATCATTCAATGCCTCTAATACATAGACTTGGCAACGAGATAAAAGGGCTGAAATAACTTCGAATGAAGGGTTTTCGGTCGTTGCACCGACTAAAGTTACGATTCCTTTTTCAACGGCATTCAACAAGGAATCTTGTTGGGACTTCGAAAAGCGGTGAATCTCATCAATAAACAAGATGGGTGATTGCGCCTCGAACATCCGATTTTTCTTCGCTAGTTCAAGTGTCTCACGCACTTCTTTTACGCCGGATTGTACGGCAGAAAGCGTATAAATGGTTCTTTTTAATGCTCCTGCTAATAAGGTTGCCAAGGTTGTTTTGCCTACCCCGGGAGGACCCCACAGAATACAAGAGGGGAGATGCCCTGCTTCAATCGCCTTACGCAAGGGCGCATGTGCTCCAATGACCTTTTCTTGGCCAATGTAGTCTTCTAAGGAAGTGGGGCGCATGCGTTCTGCGAGTGGTTGCATCATCCTTCGAAGTTACGGGAATTTTGTAAAATAGAAATAGAATTAGTAGCTTGGAGAACTAAATAAACCTCTTAAACTATGAATTCATCACGTCGTTCCTTTTTGCGCAATTCGGCCTTTGGGCTTGGCGCATTAGCCTTTGCCTCACCTGCATTGCAGAGTCTAGCGGCAGTTAAATACAAAAAATTAGTTGGCGTTCAGTTGTATTCTGTGCGCGATGATATGCGCAAAGATCCACAAGGAACCTTGAATGCTTTAGCCGAAATGGGCTACAAATATGTCGAACATGCGAATTACATGAACCGTAAATTTTACGGTTGGGAAGCCAAAGAATTCCGCAAGCGCCTCGACGATTTAGGTATGAAGATGCCTTCAGGTCACACGGTGATGGGTAAGGCACACTGGGATGATGCCAAAAATGACTTTACCGATTTATGGAAAAATACGGTGGAAGATGCAGCTGTCATGGGTCAAGAGCTCGTAATCAGTCCTTCAATTGACATGGGTATTCGCAAGGATAAAAACCTGCTCTTGAAGTACATGGAGATTTTTAACAAGTCGGGGGAATTATGTAATAAATCTGGCATGCGTTTCGGATATCACAATCACGATTTTGAATTTTCTGAGAAATTGGAGGGTGAATTGTTATACGATATCATGTTAAATAACACGGATCCTAAACTCGTAGCCCAACAATTAGACATAGGTAATATGATTAATGGTGGGGGAGTTCCTGCCGAAGTCATGAAGAAATTCCCGGGTCGTTTTGTTTCGATGCACGTTAAAGATGAAGTGCCTGCCAAATCGGGTCATGAGCATTTTGAATCAACTGTATTAGGCAAAGGTTCAGGTCAAATCGATGTACAAGCATTGGTGAAGTTGGGAGACAAAGAAGGCGGAACGAAGCATTTTATCATTGAACAAGAAGCTTATCAAGGATTACAACCACTCGAATGCATGAAAGAGAATATTGCCATCATGCGGGGCTGGGGGTATAAATAATTTTTCTGGCGAATGTCAGACCACCCCAGGCTGAAGCCCGGGGTTACTAAGTATTTTTATAACCCCAGGCTTCAGCCTGGGGATAAATCAATTCGAATGAAAAAACTCACCTTCATCGCATTAATGGCCGCGCCATTTTTTGCTTCTGCTCAATCATCCTTAAAACCTGCTATAACTCAAAAAGCAGACGCCTTGAAAGACAAGGTCATCGCTTGGCGCCGTGATTTTCACGAACACCCTGAATTGGGAAACCAAGAGGTACGTACGGCCGGAATTATAGCAGCGCATTTGCGTTCTTTGGGTATTGAAGTGCAAGAGAAAGTAGGTTACACAGGAGTTGTGGGTGTATTGAAAGGCGGAAAGCCAGGACCTATAGTTGCTTTACGCGCTGACATGGACGGTTTGCCAGTAACAGAACGAGGAAATTTGCCATTTAAATCCCAAGTGACCGCTGAATTTAATGGCCAAAAAACAGGCGTCATGCATGCCTGTGGACATGATTCCCATGTGGCGATTTTGATGGCCGTAGCCGAAATATTAGCTTCTGAGAAAGCAAGTTTGGCAGGTACAGTAAAATTTATTTTCCAACCCGCTGAAGAGGGTGTTTACAATGAAAAAGGGGAAATGATCCTTTCGGGTGCCGAATTGATGGTTAAAGAGGGTGTTTTAGAGAACCCAAAAGTTGATGTCATTTTTGGATTACATATAGCGGCAGGTTCTGATAATGGCGTTTTAGAGTACAAATCTGGTGCAACCATGGCTGCGGTTGACCAATTGGATATCATGGTTAAAGGCAAGCAAGCGCATGGTGCATCGCCTTGGACAGGAATTGATCCGATTGTCATCTCGTCTCAAATCGTCATGGGTTTACAAACCATCGTTTCGCGTTCTGTAAATATTACCGAAGATCCTGCCATTGTCACAGTGGGAGCGATTCACAGCGGTATCCGCCAGAATATCATTCCCGAATCTTCTCACATGATTGGAACGATTCGTACGTTTGGCGTTGAACAACGTCAATTGGTACACCAGCGCATCAAAGACATCGCAACAAACATTGCCGAAAGTGGCGGTGGGAAAGCGGATGTGACGATTGGTACAGGTTATCCCGTAACCTATAATAATCCGCAATTGGTGGAGAAAATGTTGCCAACTTTGCAAGGGGTGAATGGGAAAGATCGCGTTCGTGTCATCGCCGCGCATACGGGTGCAGAGGATTTCTCGTTCTTTCAACAAAAAGTTCCAGGATTCTTTTTCTTTTTGGGTGCGAGACCGGATAACAAAAAAGCCGATGAGGTTGCGGGCCACCATACACCTGATTTTCATTTAGATGAAGGACATTTTCAAGTGGGGGTGAAAGCATTGAGTAGTTTAGTTGTGGACTACATGGACATGGCTCAACCAAAGAAAAAGAAATAGTCTATACTCCCCAGGTTAAAACCTGGGGTTATAAATAATCGATAACCCCGGGCTTTAGCCTGGGGTTTTGTGTAAACCGAAACGAATGAAAAAGCTCATCCTACTCCTCCTTCTTCTTGCAGGCCCTTTGGCCTATGCACAAAATCTAAAACCTGAACTTTGGAATAAACCCTGGAAGGCTTCTTGGATTACCTATGCTGAAAATGCCAACAATGTTTACACGATGACCGGATTAAAGGATTATGGTGTTTATAAATTTCAGAAGAAAGTTAGCCTTTCGGAAAAACCCACTAAATGCCTGATTCATGTTTCTGGTGATAATCGCTATAAATTATATGTGAATGGGACCTGGGTTTCTGCGGGTCCAGCTCGGGGGGATTTGTATTTCTGGAATTTTGAGACGCTAGATATAGCGCCTTATTTGAATGCGGGTGAAAATACGCTGGAAGCCTTGGTTTGGAATGAGGGGAAAGGGAAGTCGGAAGCCCAAATCTCCTATGCGACGGGTTTCATTTTGCAGGTTGATGATGCAAATCACTCCGTTTTTAATACCAATATGGATTGGATGGTAGCTAAAAATTGGGGCATAAGTCCTCTAGCTGTTCGGGTACCCGGTTATTATGTGGCTGGCGCTGGTGAATTACAGGATTATGCCAAAGGTTGGTCGCCATTTATTTCCGCGAAATCGATCGGTCCAGGATTGACGAAAGGAGCGTCTATTGATGCAAAAGGATGGATGTTATATCCGTCAGCGATTCCAGCGATGGAATTGACATCACAAAGATTTACTTCCATCCGGAAAGGGGAAGGCGATTTGATTCATGGAAAAACGATGACGATTCCAGCTAATTCTTCGGTGGATCTGTGGATTGACCAAGGAGT
>JBDLUL010000002.1:0-6262 GCA_039805345.1 Bacteroidota bacterium
GCCATAACTTTTTCGAATCCACAACAAATTCGAAACTTGAATTTGCATCGCAAAACGATTGACCCAGGAATAGTTGGTTCGGCGAAATGGATTTTCCTGAATGAGGTGAATGAATTTAACATCATCAAAGTAGGCCAATTTGCCTAATTTACTTAATCTGAAACTCAACTCCGCATCTTCCGCATACATGAAAAAGTCCTCGTCCCAGCCCTTAATTTTGAGTAGATTTTCCCGGGAAGCCATGAGAAATGCACCCACTAAATTATTCGTTTCTTCTGGTCTACTGAAGGACTGTGCAGGTAATAAACGGTCAATCAGTGCGTGGAAAAAAGGTTTATTGGGGACAATGTAAAAATCCCGACGAACATCATTGAGTGTTCGGTAATAGGGGATGGCCTGACGATTTTCATCTAATTGAATTCCTCCTACGGCCGCTAAACTTGTGTCATTTATTAAATGCTCGTAGGCAAGATAGATCGAATTGTCTACCAGTAAAGTATCCGCATTAAGGAATAGGATATATTGTCCTTGTGCCGCTTGAAGGCCGATATTATTGGCCTTGGAAAATCCTACATTTCCTCCAGAGTCGATCCAATTCGTTTTGGGATATTCGTCTAAAATAGCTTGGTTTTGGCCGGGTATGAAATGATTATCTACGACAATGCATTCAAAATTTACCCCATTCGTATGCAGATAAATACTCCGAAAGCAGTCCAATAAGAGCGCTTCGGTCTTGTAATTAACAAATACGATTGATACATCCATGAACATCAAAATTAGTTTGAATTTATTTTATTTAAACAGGTCTCGTGGTTTTTCTTTTCGATTCCGTCGGACATTCCCTATATTTCGTGTTATAAAATAAATCTATGCGTAAATTAATTTACTCCTTTGTTCTAATCACCTTTCACCTAACATTATTGGGTCAAAAATTCACCTTCGAAGCGGTGAAATCCTATGCTTTCCCCACAGAATTGGTTAGGTCTTCCAAAGGTGATAAAATTGCCTGGGCCTTGGATGAAAAAGGCATACGCAATGTTTATGTCGCGGAAGCTCCGAATTTCGAAGCGCGTAAATTGACAAATTTCAAGGATGACGACGGACAAGAATTGAGTTCAATTTCAATTTCAAATGATGGCAAATGGGTGTTATTCGTTCGTGGTGGGGATCATGGTGCGAATTTTGATGATGAAAAAGCGGTTAATCCTGCCGGAAATACTGAGCCTCAAACGGTTCGCGTCATGCAAATTGCCTTTACTGGGGGACCCATTCGGGTTATTTCCGAAGGTGATTTCCCTGTTATTTCTCCTGATAATATCGTAGTTGCCTACATCAAAGAAGGCCAACCTTGGGTTTGTAAATTGGATACGAATGAAAATGAAGATTTTCTAGAGGCACCAGTTCGATTGTTGAAAACACGTGGAGAAGTTCATTCCTTAACCTGGTCTCCGGGAGGTAAGAAATTAGCTTTTGTTGCCAACCGAGGTGATCATTCCTTCATCGGCTTCGTCGAAATGGGCAAGCAATTTGTGAATTGGATTGATCCCGCATTTTCCAAAGATTTTAATCCGCGGTGGTCTCCAGATGGAAATCAAATCGCTTTTATTCGTACACCTGCGGAGGGCGGTTCCGCCGATTCGCTTACACAGCGTAAACGAACTCCCTGGTCAATTCGGAAAGCAGGACTTACTGCTGGCGAGAAATCAACTTTGGTATGGGAAGCACCGAATACCTATCGTGGATCTATTCCTACGACCCAAGGTGGTACGAACTTACAATGGGCTCGACAAGACCGCATTATATTTACTTCTTATCAGGATGGTTGGCCGCATGCATATTCGGTTGCTGCTTCCGGTGGAGCCGCATTATTGCTGAGCCCAGGTGAATTTATGGTAGAGCATCTGAGCGTAAGTGCAGATGGGAATTCCATATATTTTGATGCGAATACGGGAGGAGATGATACCGACAAAGATCGCCGACACATATGTCAAGTATCTGTGGATAAAGCTGATATGAAGGTATTAACACCTGGTAAAGGGATAGAGTGGTCGGCTATCTCAGTCTTGGGTGGATATGCGTACATTGGGGCCGGCGCACAAAAAGCACCTCAATTAATGCTTTCGACTTCATCAACTGCACGCTCATTAACGGAAGGATTAATTCCCGCAGAATTCCCTACGAGTGCTTTAGTAGAGCCGAAACAAGTTATTTTTAAGTCATTGGATGGCTTGACAATTCATGGCCAAATTTTTGATAGCTCAAATGGTACGCAGAAAAAACCGGCGATCGTCTTTGTACATGGTGGTCCACCGCGCCAAATGCTTTTAGGTTGGCATTATTCAGATTACTATGCGAATGCATATGCATTGAATCAATATTTGGCAAATCAAGGTTTTGTGGTTTTATCTGTTAATTATCGATTGGGAATTGGTTATGGATATGATTTTCATAATCCAAAATCGGCTGGTCAATGGGGTGCATCTGAGTATTTAGACATCAAAGCGGCTGGCGAGTGGTTGGCTCAGCAGTCCTTTGTTGACTCGAAGAAAATAGGCCTGTATGGTGGATCTTATGGAGGATATTTGACTGCATTAGCCTTAGCACGTGATTCTAAATTGTTTGTGGCAGGTGTGGATATTCATGGGGTACATGATTGGGCTTACCAACGTAAGATTCCTATGGATTTATTATCGGGTCCGCACAAGGCACCCGATGCCGACTGGGCAACGAGTTTATCTTTTCGTTCTTCCCCGATATCTTCGGTAGACACTTGGAAGTCACCTGTGATGTTTATTCATGCTGATGACGATCGTAATGTACCATTTAGTCAAAGCATTGATTTAATCAATCGCTTACAGAAGAAAAAAGTACCGATGGAGACGATGGTCATTGTAGATGATACGCATCACTGGATGAAATTTTCGAATGCCATCAAGGTATTTCAAGCTACGGCAGATTACTTAAAAGCTCAATTAACGAAATAGGTTAAACCCACGTTTTTAGCTAATTTTGCAGCATGCAAGAAAGACCTATAACCGACTGGCTTCCCTTAACAAAAAAGGAAGTTGAAAAGCGTGGCTGGGATGAGCTCGATGTCATCCTGATTTCAGGGGATGCTTACGTTGATCATCCAGCTTTTGGTACGGCTGTCATTGGCCGAATCATGGAAAGTGAAGGCTTGAAAGTGGGGATTGTGGCGCAGCCAAATTGGCAAGATGATTTGCGTGATTTTAAGAAACTAGGTAAACCTAAGTACTTTTTTGGTGTAACAGCTGGTTGTATGGATTCCATGGTGAATCACTACACTGCGAATAAGCGTTTACGTTCCAATGATTCTTATACACCCGGTGGTGAAGCGGGCTTTCGTCCGGATTATGCTACTACAGTTTATTCCAAAATTTTAAAGGAAATTTATCCAGATGTTCCCGTATTGATCGGGGGGATTGAGGCTTCCTTGCGTCGTGTTACGCACTATGATTATTGGGCAGATAAATTATTTCCATCCATTTTAGTGGATTCCCAAGCGGATATGTTGGTTTATGGCATGGGTGAGCAACCTTTGCGTGATATTATTCGTGGGGTTAAATCGGGTAAGCAATTGGCTGAATTGACGGATATTAACCAAGTGGCGTTTTTGCAAAAGCAGTCGGAGCCATTACCTGTCATAGGTGAATGGGAGACGGTGGAGTTGGCAAGTCATGAGGTGTGTTTACAAGATAAGATTAAGTATGCTTCCAACTTCAAGATTGTTGAGGTGGAGTCAAATAAATGGCAAGCGAATCGGATTACGCAGTTGGTAGGCGATGAGGTCTTAGTCATTAATCCTCCTTTCAAAACGATGGAAGAGGCGGAGATGGATAAATCGTTTGATTTACCTTATACACGATTACCGCATCCAAAATACAAGAAGCGTGGACCTATTCCAGCTTTTGAGATGATTAAGTTTTCGGTCAATATGCACCGAGGATGTTTTGGGGGTTGTAGTTTTTGTACGATTTCGGCGCATCAAGGAAAGTTTATCGCCTCGCGGAGTGAGAAGTCGATTATGAAAGAGGTAGATCAAATCACGAAACAGCCTGATTTCAAGGGTTATATATCGGATTTGGGAGGCCCATCGGCGAATATGTATCGCATGAAGGGAAAAGATGAATCAATCTGTGCTAAATGTGTGAGTCCATCGTGTATTCACCCGGTGATTTGTAATAATTTAGATACGAATCATAAACCACTGACTGATATTTACCGCAAGGTAGATGCGCATCCTGGCATTAAGAAAGCCTTTGTGGGGTCGGGAGTTCGCTATGATTTGTTGGTGGATGACTTTAATAAAAACAACCAAGACGGAAATCACGATGAGTACATGGAGCAATTAATTACGCGCCATGTTTCGGGCCGATTAAAAGTTGCGCCTGAGCATACATCAGATGCGACATTGCGCGTGATGCGTAAGCCATCGTTTAAATATTTTCATGCCTTCAAGAAGAAATACGATGAGATTTCTGCCAAATTTGGTTTGAAGCAGCCTTTGATTCCGTATTTCATTTCATCCCATCCGGGCTGTGAGGAAGAAGATATGGCGAATTTGGCGGCCGAGACCAAAGATTTAGGGTTCCAGTTGGAGCAAGTACAAGATTTCACCCCAACCCCGATGACGGTTGCTGAGGTAATCTATTATTCGGGTGTTCATCCGTATACTTTACAGCCGATAAAAACAGCGAAGACGAAGGAAGAGAAGCAGAATCAGAATAAGTATTTCTTTTGGTATAAGGCTGAATATAAGGATTGGATTCGAAATCGCTTGACACATTTGAAGCGACCGGATTTGGCCCAACGCTTATTAGGATTTAGAAATAACAAAACGGGTTGGAAGAAGTAATTCTGACTCAATTATTAACCAAAAAACAATCATAAAATGGATGAGAATGAAGAATTAATCGTTCGCGATAGCAATGGAGCTGTTTTGAAAGATGGCGATTCCGTAACGGTAATTAAAGATTTGAAGGTACGTGGATCATCGAGTGTGATCAAGCGTGGTACAATGGTGAAGAATATTCGTTTGACGGATGATGCGGATGAGGTAGAAGGAAAGGTGGAGAAGTCGATGATGGTGTTGAGAACGGAGTTTTTGAAGAAGGCATAGTTCAGTCGCTAGTCACTAGTCGCTAGTCTGGAGGGATATAGTCCGAAGTCCGAAGGTGTATTTCCTTGGGCTTCGGATTTTTCTTTTGAATAACTATACATCAATTCGAAGGACCTCTTATCTCTTCGTTCTTACCTTTTAGTTCTTGCCTCTGAGCTATTCCTCCTCAATCTCCTGTTCTTCATCCTGGATAAGTCCTTGGTTCAACTTTTTGGTTGATTTAATGCCCAGTTTATGTAGTTTTTCGGCACGGCTGACTAGGTTCCCTTTTCCCGTGCTAAGTTTATTGAGGGCACCTGCATGGGCGTCTTCAGCGCGTTTCATGTGTTTACCTACGTCTTCCATGTCTTGAGTGAACGAGACAAATTTGTCGTATAAATCACCCGCCTGACGTGCTATTTCAATGGCATTACGTGTTTGGTATTCGGTCTTCCATACGGAAGCGATGGTACGTAAGGTTGCCAATAGGGTAGAAGGGGAGACTAGTACGATTTTACGTTCCCATGCATAATTAAATAAGGTCGTATCTTGGCTGATGGTTGCCACGAAACCGGATTCAATGGGGATGAATAGGAGGGTGAAATCGGGGCTATTTAAGTTGAGGCCTGTGTGGTAGTCTTTCGCCGACAATAATTTGATATGTGATTTTAGCGACTCGATGTGTTCTTTAAGCGCTTGTTCTTTTTCGATCGTGCCTTCTTCTGCACTAGTATAACGTTCGTAGGCTGTCAAAGACACTTTGGAGTCAATGATCAGGTTCTTGTTATCGGGCAAGAAAATAACCGCATCGGGTTTAATCGTTTCGTTGATTTGATTTTTAGTGACAAATTGAGTTTCATATTCCA
Source organism: Bacteroidota bacterium (assembly GCA_039805345.1). GTDB lineage: Bacteria > Bacteroidota > Bacteroidia > Cytophagales > Spirosomataceae > Aquirufa. Next base: position 5,986 of record JBDLUL010000002.1, read on the forward strand.
TGCCTTTTTTAAGGCCTGAGCTTTCCAAAACGCGTTCCAAAATCATCTCGCCCCAGTTTCCTTGGGACTTATTGGATCCTTTGAGTGCGTTAGTTAGGTCTTCCGTTTTTTGGGTGACAGTTTGATTGAGGCTCGTTAGGTTTTTGATTTGCTCCAAAAGCACTGTGTTTTGATGTAAGGAGTTTTTTTGACCTTCATTGACCTGTGTTTCAAATGCCAATAGTTTTTCCTTCAGCGGGTTTAAAACGTCGTTTAATTTAACTTGTTGCTGGTCACT
>JBDLUL010000003.1:0-13438 GCA_039805345.1 Bacteroidota bacterium
CATCCCAAAGTGAATCACGCGATCATCCGCATAGGATAGTTTTAAATTGGCCGCCTTGATGGGGTCGACATCACCAATTAAATCGGCAACGGTCACATCCGGCGTGGCTAGTTTCTCGGCAAAACGATCGTTACGGTGTAACCAAGCGATAGGCGTTTGATCGCCTTGTTCTTCGATTAAATTAATCGCAAACCGGGAGATTGGATTCAAGGGGTCATCGTTGATTTCAGAGCCGGCTACGTAGGGGATATATTCATCCAATAAGTTGATCATCAAGCGCGCTAGACGTGTTTTTGCCTGTCCACGAAGTCCTAAAAGATTGATGTTGTGACGCGATAAAATAGCGCGTTCTAATTCGGGTATGACCGAATTTTCAAATCCATGAACGCCTTCGAAGACTGTTGTCCCTGCCTCCATGTGCTTGATGAGGTTATCGCGTAATTCATCTTTGATGGATTTACTTGTATAGCCTGAGGCCTTTAATTCTCCTAAATTCTTGATCATTTTATTTAAGTCTTTTCTTTCTATTCGTTTCGTAATCTTGAAATATCATTTCTCCTAATCCGCGCAATCCTGTGTAAAATGCTTTGCCTTGATTGGCTTCCGTGAATTTATCTACAAACTGCTGGAGATAGGAATCACGCGCAATCATGAAGGTCGTAATGGGAATATGTAATTTGCGAGCTTGGGCCGCCTGTGTATAGCATTTCTCAGTCACATAAGGGTCAAGGCCATTACTGTTCATGTAATAGGTCCCATCTTTTTCCCGCACACAGCTTGGTTTCCCGTCTGTGATCATGAATATCTGCTTGTTGGTATTTCGTTTCCGACGCAAAATATCCATGGCTAGTTGTAAACCCGCGACCGTATTCGTATGGTAAGGGCCCACTTTTAAATAGGGTATATCTTTGATGGAAATGCTCCAAGCATCGTTGCCAAATACCAAAATGTCAATGGTATCTTTCGGGTAGCGAGTCGTGATTAATTCAGCTAAGGCCATCGCCACTTTTTTGGCGGGCGTGATTCGATCTTCGCCATAAAGAATCATGGAGTGGCTGATGTCAATCATCAGTACGGTACTCATTTGAGATTTGTATTGCGTATCCTCTACGACTAAATCTTCTTCCGTTAATTCGAATTCACCAATGCCGTGATTGATTTGGGCATTTTTTAAGCTTTCTGTGAGCGAAATTTTCTCTAAACTATCTCCAAAATGATAGGAACGGAACTCTCCGGTTAATTCATCGCCTTGGCCTGATGCTTTGGTTTTGTGATTCCCTGCGCCGCTTTTATTGAGATTTCCAAAGATGTTTTCTAGGGCAGTTTGTCGGATTGCTCGTTCGGTTTTGGCTGTAATGCCCATGCCCGATCCGCCATTTTCATCAATTTCCTCACGAATGTAGCCTTTGGCTTTCAAATCTTCGATGAAATCCTCAATCGTGTAATTTTCATCCGTCAACTCATACTCTTTGTCTAATTCACGAAGCCAATCGATGGCCTCATCAAAATCGCCAGAAGTGTGGGTAATGAGTTCCTTGAAGATACCAAAAAGCTTATCGAAAGGCGAAACGCTTTTTTCTTCAAATTCCTTAAAATAAAACCCTTTTTTACCTGTCGTGCTCATGTTGTTCTTAACTCAATCGTGACTTAATTTGTTCAAATAAAACAGAATTTAACGCATAAAAAAAGGTGCTCTACTAAAGAGCACCTTTTAAAGGTATTAGTCAGGGAAATTAAATTCCAAATGCCGATTTAACTGCATCTACGTAATCTAATTTCTCCCAAGTGAATAATTCCACTTCTTTGGTTACTTTTTGTCCACCTGGGCCATTAAATGTTTTCGTGACAACTTCATTCTTACGTCCCATGTGGCCATAAGCTGCTGTTTCCGAATAGATCGGGTTACGTAATTTCAAACGTTGTTCGATGAAGTAAGGGCGCATATCAAAGATCGCTTCTACTTTACGTGCAATCTCGCCATCTGTCATGTTAACTTTTGCTGTTCCGTACGTATCGATGAACAAACCACATGGTTTCGCTACACCAATCGCATAAGATACTTGCACCAATACTTGGTCACATAAACCAGCCGCTACTAAATTCTTCGCAATGTGGCGCGTTGCATAAGCTGCAGAGCGGTCAACTTTCGAAGGATCTTTTCCAGAGAAAGCCCCACCACCGTGCGCACCTTTTCCTCCATACGTATCTACAATGATTTTACGGCCTGTTAAGCCCGTATCACCGTGTGGACCTCCAATTACGAATTTACCTGTTGGGTTAATGTGGTAAGTAATGGCATCATTGAATAACGCTTGTAATGCTGGTTTTAATTTCGCTTTAACGCGGGGAATTACGATTTCAACAATGTCCTTTTTGATTTTGGCCAACATCTCTGCTTCCGTCGCGAAATCATCATGCTGCGTTGACACAACAATCGTATCAATGCGTTGCGGCGTATGATCGTCGCTGTATTCAATCGTTACTTGCGATTTTGCGTCCGGACGTAAATAGCCAATTAAATTCGGTTCGTTATTACGGATGTAGGATAACTCTTGAAGGATTTTATGCGCTAAATCCAATGCCAATGGCATGTAATTGTCTGTTTCTTTTGTCGCGAATCCGAACATCATCCCTTGATCTCCCGCACCTTGCTCTTCAGGTTTTGCGCGATCGACTCCTTGGTTGATGTCGGCAGATTGCTCGTGAATAGCAGATAAGATACCGCAAGAGTTCGCCTCAAACATGTATTCTGCTTTCGTATAACCAATTTTGCGAATCACTTCACGTGTGATTGCCTGAACATCTAAGTAAGTCGTTGTATTTACTTCACCTGCTAATACTACTTGTCCCGTTGTTACTAGGGTCTCACAAGCAACTTTAGAAGTTGGGTCAAACGCCATGAAATGGTCGATTAATGCATCCGAAATTTGGTCAGCTACTTTATCGGGATGTCCCTCTGAAACTGATTCTGAAGTAAATAAATAAGCCATTCGTTGTTTCTTTTTTTTGTTAAAAAATCGTGCAAATTTAAGATTATTATCTCGGGTCAACAACCATTTATTGTGAAAAGGTTGATCTATTGAATACTATTTTGAAGAATGCTTTCATGAAGGGCCAAGTAGGCACCGTCGTCATCATTCTTAAATCTTCCCAAACACTTGTTTTTTCATCCAAGAAACGTAACATGTGTTGAGCTGAGTTCTTTTCAAATAACTTTTCAAATACATTGCTTCCTTTTACGTGTTGGTCAACCAATACTTGAATGAAAATTCGATCCAGTAACACCTTAAACTTCGTTTGGGTAATGACATTGGCTTGCCATTGATTTGATTCCAACTGGAGAACGAGGTTTTTCAAGAGCTCCTGTGTCCGTTTGAATGAATAGCCTGTGCTCGCTTTAACGAATCCACCTGCCGTTCCAATCTTAACAATTTTCTGATGTAAGTTTTGCTTTATTTCGACGTAGTTCATCGGAATAACCCCTTTCTCAGTTCCCTTGATTTCATAATCATCATCGCTTAGTCCATGATACGCAAATAAATAGGCTTTGATTTGCTTCATGTATGTTGCTTCATCGAGTAGGGTACTCGAAAAAAAGGTATGTTCAAAAAGAGCTGCTCTTGCACTCGTGGGTAATACATACATGAATTCACAGGCATTCGTAAAAGCGATTCGGAAGTCGAATAAAGTTGCTTTGCTGGCATCGAAAAGAGGAAAATTTGTTTCGATAAAAAGGCCAACGAAATGCTGTTTTAATTCTTTTGTATTTGTAAGGTCACAAGGGTAGGAGCTGATGCTGTCAAAAATCTTTGTAGTTGCTTCAAATAGGCCTTTATTTGTTAAAACCTGTGCAAATTTTCCTTGGTATTGAAAGGATTCAATTGTAGCTTGAATGAATTCAAATTTAGAATTATTTTGTAGTCTTTCTTTAATCGCTTTGGTCCAGGTTGAACTTTCGATTTTCCGATAAACGAACGGGTCAATTTGTAAATCTAGCTGTTGATTGGCAAAGGTATGAACTGATAGGTTCTTCCAGGTATGTTCAGCATAGGCATCAAAGGGCTGCACGTTATCACTCCAATAGCACCACGTTTTATGCGCCTCGTTTCCTTGGTCGATGATTAAAATTCGTTCGAAGGGTAATTTGCTTTCAGCTAAATAGTACGCAAGTGAAAGTCCCGACATACCTCCACCAGCGATGATGTAAGTATATTGTTCAAGATTTTCTGTTGCGTGTTCGTTCATTTAGATGTGTCTTTCCGCATGATAACTTGAACGAACGAGAGCACCCGATTCAACATAAGCAAGTCCGCGTTTGAGTCCCTCTTCCTTGTACATGGCAAATGTATCGGGATGAATCCATTCGATTACCTCATGGTGCATTTTGGTGGGCTGCAAGTATTGACCTAAGGTTAATACATCCAATCCGTTTGCTACTAAGTCATCCATTGCTTGAAAAACTTCATCCTGGGTTTCTCCTAAGCCTAGCATGATGCCAGATTTATTGCGTTTTCCAAATTCTTTGGTACGCTTGATTTGCTCTAAGCTACGTTCGTATTTTGCCTGTGGACGCACATAACGGTATAAACGAGCTACAGTTTCCATATTGTGTGAAACGACTTCTTGTCCGCCTTCAATCATGCGAATTAAGGCATCCCAATTGGCTTTCACATCCGGGATTAAGGTTTCGATCGTTGTTGCAGGTGTCGTTTCTTTGACGGCACGTACTGTTTGATACCAAATCTCCGCACCTTTGTCTTTCAGTTCATCTCGGTTAACAGACGTGATAACCGCATGTTTTACTTGCATCAAACGAATGGCTTCTGCCACACGACGAGGCTCGTCTTCATCATATTCTTGCGGTCGGCCGGTTGCTACTGCACAAAAAGTACATGAACGCGTACAGACATTACCTAAAATCATAAAGGTTGCTGTCCCTTCGCCCCAGCATTCTCCCATGTTCGGGCAATTTCCGGATTGACAAATGGTGTGTAATTTATATTCATCCACGAGTTTGCGCACCTTGGTGTAGCTTTCACCGATAGGCAATTTGACACGAAGCCAATCAGGTTTACGATTTGCAGGTACGGGATTTACTTGAGGTAATTCAATCATTTTTTAGGCGTTTTATTGACTCTTTCCAAAGAAAATTGTCAGGTATCCGGTCGTATAAACACCGCGACCCTCGGTTTGGTTTAACATTTCAATGGGTTTTGTAAAATAATCCAAGCAAAACCCGAGTTCAATGCTCATGTGATTATGCTTAAACGACTCCAATTCGAGGTTTAACCCTGTTTTTACATGCCACCCGGGTACAGGAGTTATGGCATCAAATCCCTTTAAAAAACTAGCATCTCCAATAATAAATGCTTTGGGATACGTATCATCTAGGGTTTTGGCATAAGGAACCGCCAACGTATATGCTTGAGAAGTTGCTGAATTTGTGTAAGATATATCAACATAGTAGGGCTTTTGTAAACCAATGCTAGGGCCTGTTGCAAGAACGCCCTTCAAGGCCGGACCTCCCTCTGCCGATTTTTGCAAAAGCGTCCATCTGCGACCATATTCAGGTCGGATAACAATTAATTGATTGAGTTTGCCTTCGATGTAAGAGCGTCCATTGTACGAGTATGGGGAAGTGAATTCGCGGTAATCTTTGATTATATCCGCATCTAATTGAGCGAATGATTGACTTTTTTGGTCATTTAGCCAATATTTCCGTAAGCTTACCCCACCGATAATCCCAGAATTTGTACTCGTACTTACTCCAATTGCCCAGGTACTTGTGAGTTTCTCACTCGGTAGATTTACTTTTTTGGAGGGTATTTGTTTACTCGGTATTTGCAAGGTGCTTTCGGCCGACGTCGATTTCCGTTGGGCCCAGGAGCTCAAGGAAATGATCAAGCAAGAAATGAAGATGCAATACCGCATATTAATTATAAAAAAGGTTTGATTTCATCCATCGCGATGTCCCAGTGGGTCGCAGAATAAGTACATTTTCCTTGGTGAATCACTAAGACTTGTGGAGATTGATGTTCTATATCGAATTTTTCAGCAATTGCTCCGGAAATAGGACGAAATGCAATTAAATCTAAATAATAAGCTGCCGTCTCCGTTGCATCCCATGCCCGTTCTAATCTACTTAGGGCAGTAGAAGAAATCGAGCAACGCGTACTATGCTTGAAAATTAAGGTTGGCTTCATGTCAGAAAGTTGAACGATTTCTTCCAGTTGAGCTTCGGTCGTTAAGGGAATCCAATTCATTTGTTGAGGCAGTATGCTGCTTATTTAGTAATTTTATTGATTCAACATCAAATTTAGTAAAAACTTGAGAGTTTGGTTGTATTCTTTTGCCTTGTTTTTGTACCGACAAATCGTTCGGCTTGTTTCCTATGTGAAACCCAAAGCTCAATTGTGGAATGCGGGGCAATCGGATGTTTGGAATGGTTTAGAAAAGGCATTAGCTAATAATAATAGGCCTGTTGCTTGGTTTCATACAGCTTCTTTAGGGGAATTTGAACAAGGTAAGCCCGTCATGGAGGCTTATCGCGCTGAACATCCTACGCATTTTATCTTGGTTACCTTCTTTTCGCCATCGGGATATGAAGTGCGGAAAAATGCAGCTGGTATTGATTATGTGAGTTATTTGCCTTTAGATGGCGCACGGGCAAGTATGCGTTTTCTGAATTTGGTGAAACCTGCTGTGGCCATTTTTGTCAAATATGAGTTTTGGTATTTTTATTTACAAGGACTTCGTCAGCGCGCGATACCAACGATTTTAATTTCAGCGATATTTCGTCCAAATCAAATCTTTTTTACTTGGTATGGAGGCTTTTTCAGGTCTTTACTAAAGTGCTTTACGCAAATTTTTGTCCAAGATGATCATTCGAAAGTGCTGTTGGAGTCCATCGCTTTGTCCCATGTTCAAGTGGGAGGAGATACGCGTTTTGATCGGGTAGTCCAACATTTACGTCAGCCCATACCTTGGCCTGTATTGGATCAGTTTATAGACAATCAGGCTTTTATGGTGTTAGGTTCTGTTTGGCAGGCCGATATGGATGTTTTGATACCCCTTATTAATTCCAACGAATTTCCCTTTAAATGGGTAATTGTTCCCCATGAAATTCATGTAGATGAATTGAGAAAATGGGCGTCAGCCATTCAATTGCCTACGCAGTTTTCGACGGAATCGTCTCAATCAGTCGCCCAAGTGTTGATTGTGAATGAAGTCGGTTATTTATCACAGATTTACCGGGGGGCATCTTTTGCTTACATCGGAGGAGCCTTTGGAGCAGGATTGCATAATACTTTGGAAGCGAGTGTATATGGGCCCACCGTGTTTTTTGGCAATAAAAATTACACTAAATTTAAGGAAGCACGTGATTTGGTTGAGTTTGGTTTAGCCTATCCAATTGAAAATACGACTGACTTAGCAAATAAAATGCGTGAAATCTATGATGCGGAGGATGTGTTTGTCAATAAACAAGTTCAGGCTCGAACATTTGTTAGTCTTCAAGCAGGTGCGACGCAAAAAATTATGAATTATTTGAACGAACAAAGCCATGGAATTAAATAAAGGTCTCATCATGCGATCAACAGGTTCCTGGTACGAGGTTCGTTCGGAATCAGGGAAGGTATTTGCTGGCCGACTGAAGGGGAAGTTTAAGTTAAAGGGTCCCAAAACGTCTAACCCCATCGCTGTGGGAGATCACGTCATGTATGCCGTGGAGGATGCTGCGAATGAGACGGTGGTCATAGAAGAGATACTTCCTCGAAATAATTACATCATCCGGAAATCGGTCCATAAAACAGCGCAAGGTCAATTAATGGCAGCGAATGTGGATCAAGCGATTTTTGTCATGACGCTGAAATCACCCAAAACTTCTTTGGGCTTTTTAGATCGTTTTTTGGTGACTGCCGAGGCTTTCCGTATTCCGGTTCAAATTGTATTCAATAAAATGGATTTGCTTTCAGAGGCAGAACAAGATCAGGTATTTGAATATGCCGCTTTGTATCAGGAACTCGGATATGGAATATTATTTACCTCTATTCCGGCTAATCAAGGCGTGGAGGAGTTTAAAGCTATTTTTCAGAACAAGGTATCTTTATTAGCGGGTCATTCCGGTGTAGGGAAGTCAAGTTTAATGAATTTAGTAGCTCCAGGCTTGCAAATTAAGACCAAAGAGATTTCTGATTTTGCGCAAAAAGGTGTTCATACGACAACCTATTCAACCATGTGGGAAATGAACCCGGGAACTTATTTGATTGACAGTCCCGGTATTAATGAAATGGGTGTTTTTGAAATGGAAAAAGCGGAACTAGCGCATTATTTTCCTGAAATGCGGGCACTTTTAGGAGATTGTAAATTCAATAATTGCCTCCATTTATCGGAGCCGGCATGTGCCGTTCGCAAAGCCGTGGATGAAGGGGAGATTGCAACGAGTCGCTATTTAAGTTATTTGAGTATATTCGACAATGAAGACAACCGACGTTAATTTATGGGGAATTGATTTAGGCGGCACAAAGATTGAGTGCGCCGTTTTGAATGCGTCAAATCCTGCTGAGGTCCTGATTCGTGAACGCATCGATACAGAAGCTAGTCGTGGCTATGCGCATATCTTGAACCAAGTCAAACAATTGGTTGATCGCGTGTCAGCTCAATTAGGTGATCGCCCTTCGCACATCGGATTTGCTACGCCTGGCGTATTAAATCCCCGTACGCAAACCATGAAGAACTGTAATACGGTTTGCATGAATGGCCAGTCCATGGCTGCTGATTTAGCTACTATTTTGCAATGTGAGGTGAAACTTGCGAATGATGCCAATTGCTTTGCTTTAGCAGAAACCTTGCTAGGAGCGGTGCAAGATGTTCATCCGAATGCCGAAATGGTTTTCGGAATCATTATGGGCACGGGTGTCGGTGGTGGATTAGTTGCGCACGGAAAAGTTGTGAGTGGTCTACATGGTATCGGAGGTGAATGGGGTCATAATATATTGGAAGAGGATGGTCTTGCATGTTATTGCGGAAAGTCTGGTTGTGTGGAGCACGTTATTTCGGGACCTGCCCTAGAACAGTATTATTTCAATCAAACGGGTGAAGCTAGACGGATGCCTGAAATCATGCAACGTTATGAGGCAAAATCAGATCAGGCTGCTGTGGCAACGGTAGAACGCATGCTTGAAAATTTTGGTCGGGCGGTTTCCACCTTGATCAATGTCATCGATCCTGATGTCATTGTTGTTGGAGGTGGGCTAGGTAATATCGATCTACTCTACACGGAAGGATATAATCGTATTCGAAAATACATCTTTAATTCAGGCGAAGTATTAACGCCAATTGTTAAGCCCAAATTAGGTGATAGTGCCGGTGTTTTTGGCGCAGCGATGCTCTTTGCCTAAACTTTTAAGAACCACTTCTTGCGGTAAAATACGTAGCAGATTGCCCAACAAACCAATACGAAACTGATGGCATAGGCTAATGATCCATTGTATTTTCCAAAAACGGGTTCGAATAAATGCCAATAAAGCCAAGAGCCCAAGTCGGTCACTCCATTCCCTTCCGGCATTTCAATTTTACCCATTTGAATGGCTAATACCTCAGAAATGGCGTAAGCAAGTATCGAATTTGTGCCAAAAACAAGGAAGAATGTGTTTGCGAAGTACCGTTCTTTGGTTTCGATCCACCAACTTAATAGCCCGATTAATATAAAGTCGATACCAGCGCATAACAAGACAAAAGAACTTGTCCAAAGTTTTTTGTTGATGGGAAATACCTTGTCCCAAATCAATGCGATGGCAATTAATGCAATTCCATAGACTAATAAATTGGCCAGTGGCGACTTGTTGACCGCCCGTTGTTTTTCGAGGAAAATACTCACTTGGTAGCCTAATAGACAGGTTGAAATAGCAGGTAGCGTACTTAGTAATCCTTCCGGATCAAAAGGTATACCATTCCCATGATACAGGTGGTTTGGTCCGAATAAAAACAAATCCAATTTTAAAACCGCATTTGTACTTAATTCATAGGGCATATTCGTGTCGCCAAAAAATCCCATGATGGCCCAATAAGCTACTAATATCAACACGTTAATGCGCGTTAGCCAAGTCGTGGGAACATTTAGGGTGATGAAGGATACGGCGCAATAGGAGAGTGCAATTCGAGGTAATACATTCAAGAATCGCATTTTTTCAAAAGAGAAGTCCGTGAATGGGAAATAAAAGATTACGTAATTGATTAAAAAAAGCATCAATGTTCGTTTGATAATCTTTGATCGAACACGAGGTGTAAGCGAATAATTAAAGGATTTAAAGGAGAAGCGCATCGCAACTCCAACCATAAATAAAAAAGTGGGAAATACGAGGTCGGTAGGGGTGAAGCCATGCCATTGGGCATGTAATAGGGGACCGTAGGTAAAGTTGCCGTTTCCGGAAGTGTTCACGAGAATCATCCCTGCCAGTGTAATGCCACGCAAGATATCCAATGATAAAAACCTTGACTTCATTGATTATAGGTTTAAGAGTACAGGGATTGTTTGACTACCCGCTTCAGATGTAAATCTAAAATAATATTTACCCGAAATGAAAGGTGGGAGGAAAATTTCTAGTGAACTTGGGATATTGCTAAGTGTTTGTACAACAGTACCTTGTGGTGAGATGATGTCGACCTGAATGGAATAGGTATATGGGTGTTTGATGTGTAGTTGCTGACCTGTGGATAAGGGGTTTGGAAAGACCCATATTTCAGAAAGTTGCTTAGGTTCAGCACTTAAAATCGGACTGATGATTTTACTTGCACGCTCGAAATTTGGAATTCCAAACCCGAGGTAATTGTCGGGTTTCGACGCAATTGTTCCCGAGAGTCGTATTGCTTGCATGATTTCCCACGCATTTTTTGTGGGATTAGCCTGAACCAATCCTGCTGCCAAACCAGCTAGTAAAGGTGCGGAAAACGATGTTCCATTGAGTGTATTGATGGTCCCCGTTGGCAAAGCAGTCACCGTAGCAAGACCCATGGCCGCCACATCTGGCTTGATTCGATTGTCAAAACTGGGGCCTAAGGAGCTAAAGGATGCTCGGGATCCTGTTCGATCCACGGCTCCTACTGATATTATTGAATCAGCATCTGCCGGAGAAGAAATGTATTTCCAGCTACTAGAACCCTCATTTCCCGCTGAAATGGTGCAAATGATTCCTCGTCTACTTGCCCACAGTGCCGCAAGTGTACTCAGGGCCGTTTTCCCGTTCATGTCTTGGTAATTGTGGTCATAAATGGGGTTATCAAATTTGGTGTATCCCAATGATGAACTTAGGATGTCGGTACCGAGACTATCCGCCCATTCTGCACCGCGCAGCCAGTTGGCCTCTTCAATCAATAATTCATGTTGGCTTTCTTCTGTTTGGGCCAAAGCAAAATTTGCCATATATGCCGTCCCATAAAGTTTCCCTGGAACTTGTGCAGCAATGGTACTCATCACAGCTGTTCCATGTGAGCCTGATTCGTATACCGACTTTCTGGTAGGATCCGTGGTGAGTGTTGATAAAACTCTTTTTTCTTGATATACTGCGTTGAGTGCCGCAATCGTATTTGCATCCATAAAACCATCATCCAATAGACTTATTAGGATGTTTTCGCCTTTGAAGCCCGTTTGATGCATGACATCTACCCCCAGTTGGTTTATTTGGGTTAAAGATGTGCCATAATCGGGTTGCGTGGTGGTGTTTAATGTACGATTAAGGCTGTTAATAGGTTGGTTTGGCAGCGAGTCCAACGCCATATTTTTGTAATATCCATTTACGCTCGGTAATCTTAATAGGGTATTAAGTGTTGTATGGTCAGTTTTTATAACAGCACCATTAATCCATTTAAGTGGGTAAAGCACCTGTGCTCCTTGTTCCTTTAGTTGGCTAATATAGTTCTGATTTACAGGTAAGTCTTGTTCTAAGACTTTGATTCGCATTTTATCTCTTCTTGCTAGCGCGCGTGTGCTCAGAAATGCTTGTGGTTGACTCGTTGAATATTCGCTCCCTTTTTTATCTTTAAAAAGGATTAAATACCGGTATTTCGGAATTTGTCCAATTGCGGCATTTGCAGCAAAAAGACTAAGCAAACTGCCAATGATTATACGATGGAAAAGGCTTTTCATTTGTTCGAATTTACTTATATTTAGGCTTACATTGAACAATTGGCGAGATTATATCGTTTGATAATTTCATTGCCACATCTTATGTTTATGCGCACCATCGCACATCGTAGCTTTTTGATCTTATTGACTGCATGGCTTTTAGTCGGCAATGTGGGGGTGGCATGGTCGCAGGCTACTTGTTTGTTTACGGGCGTTCAAAAGCTATCATGGGCAAGTGAAAAGCCTTTGAATAATTCTCGGAAATCGGAAATTAAGCGATCTCCTTGTTTTCATTATAAGCATTTTCACCTTAAAAATTCTTCGGCTTTTGTATCGAAAAAGGTTTCCATTAGCCTGTTACCACCTATTCCACGTGCTTTTCTGTTAACGGGGTTCAAGCCTTCGTTTGTTTGTAAAAAGAGTGGTGATTTTAGTGGCTTAGTCATACCGGAATCTCAAGCGGTCCGGCGTGCACATTTACAAGTTTATTTGATTTAGTTGATTGAAATGTTACCATTTTATTCACTAAACATCGATTATTCATGTTCTCAAAATATGTACTCATTTTCTGCCTGGTATGTTCACAGGCAATGGCTCAAGAAATCACCGGTCGGGTGATGAGTCTGGATGATGCCGGCAATATGGAAGATCTACCGGGTGCTACCGTTTATTACCAGCCTGATAAAAAAGGTGGTATTGTCGGTTCAAACGGCATGTTTTCCATCAAAGTTCAACAATTTCCAGGCTGGTTGGTCATTCGATCTGTAGGTTTTAAAGCTGATTCTGTTTGGGTGACAAAATCTCAATTCTTTCATGTGCATTTACGCGCGCAAGATTCTGAGCTTTCAGAGGTCAAAGTCGTCGCAAGTCCAGGTGGGCATGATGTGCAATCCATTCAGAGTCGGGAAGTTTTGACCATGAAAACTCTTGCTAAGGCAGCTTGCTGTAATCTTTCCGAAAGCTTTGAAACCAATGCGAGCGTATCTGTCAATTTCTCAGATGCCGTGACAGGTGCCAAACAGATATCTTTACTAGGGCTTGCGGGTACCTATGTTCAAACGCAAGTGGAAAACGTTCCTTCCATTCGAGGTTTAAAATCTACTTACGGCCTAAATTATATTCCGGGGACCTGGATTCGTTCGATTGATTTATCCAAAGGGCAAAGTTCAGTCGTCAATGGTTACGAATCCATGACTGGGGCGATTAACATGGAATTAGCCAAGCCAGATACCTCGGAGGTTTATTTTTTAAATGCTTATGGGAATTCGCAAGGGCGTTTTGAGGTAAACCAACAAGCCGCGCATAAATTCAATGGGA
>JBDLUL010000004.1:0-4724 GCA_039805345.1 Bacteroidota bacterium
GAATCCAAAACTTGTCAGTTAGATTAGGACCCACGCCTCCTTGCCCCTTATCTCCGTGACAAGCTACACAATTTGTAGAATAGATTTGTGAGCCCTCTGTTAAATCTTTCGCAGCGGTTACGATAGTTACATTATCTTCATTAACGGAGTTTGCAAATTTCTTCATGTATTCTTCTCTTGCCTTATCGGCTATTGCCATTTCATTTTTGTATTCTGTTTCTTGAATGTTTCCACCTTGAAATACATGAAAATAAAAGGCATACACTAAGGCAAAAATGATAGATAAATAGAATAAATACATGAACCAGGGGGGAGTTGGATTATCTAATTCTGCAATGTCATCGTATTTATGCTCCATTAAAAGATCTTTTTCTTTTTCTAATGGTTTAAGTCCAGTAAAGTTTTTCCACCAGCTGAGCTTTTCTTCTGGTGCTATGACTACTTTATCGGCCATTTTTTTCAGTGTCAAATGTAATTGTAGTGTTACAATTAAAATGACAATTCCGGTCAGTAGAATCAAGCTAACTAACCCTATTTCTATATCACTAACTGGCATAATTTATTGATTTGAGTTCTTATCTTGTGAATTTTCTTGATTTAATGGCATGGAAGCCATCTTTTCTAGGTGGTTTTTGTCCATCCAAATTAAATAGAGACCCACTAAAACAAAGAAGGTGAAAAAAGTAAGAAGAGAGAAAATAAGGTAATTTTCTGCACCTGGCATTTTCGAAATAAATTGTTTAAACATGATCTTATTTTTTAGAAATGTCTGTCCCTAAGCGTTGTAAATAGGCAATCAAAGCTATAATTTCTTTGTCTTCGCTGACCTTTATTTTCTCAGAAGCTAAATTCGCTTGGATGGTTTTAGCTTGAATTTTCAAGTCTTTCACCGCATCAGAAATCTCTTGCGTTGAGTAAGGAACCCCTAATTTTTTCATGGCTTCTAACTTATCCTGTGTTTGCGAAGTGTTCAACTTCTGTTCTAAAAGCCAAGCATAATTAGGCATAATTGAACCAGGAGACATGCTGCTAGGCTCTCTCATATGGTGGTAATGCCAAGAATCAGGGTATTTACCTCCTTCTCTGTGTAAATCTGGTCCTGTACGCTTAGATCCCCACAAGAATGGGTGATCGTAAACAAATTCACCCGCCTTAGAAAATTCACCATAGCGTTCCGTCTCGCTTCTAAATGGTCGAACTAATTGGGAGTGACAGCTGACACAACCTTCTCTTATATAGATATCGCGACCCTCTAATTCTAACGAGGTATAAGGTTTAACAGATTCTATCGTAGGAACATTTGATTTTACCATAAATGTGGGAATAATTTCAATGACCGATCCTACTAAGATCATGATTAATGACCCCACTAAAAGCTGTATTGGTCGTTTTTCTATCCAACGATGCCAATGTCCATCACTTTCGTGTTTTTCTTCGATGATGGCTAATGGCGCAGCTTCCGCTTTTTCATCTGCTAACAAAGAACCTTTCGACATCGTTTTGAATAAGTTGTATGCCATTAAAATAGCTCCGGTTAAATAAAGAGCACCGCCCAATGCACGCATCATGTGCATCGGTAATAGTTGTAAGGTTGTATCTAGAAAGTTCCCGTATTGTAAAGTTCCCTCTGCTGTAAATTGTTTCCACATCATCCCTTGTGTGAAACCAGAAATGTACATGGGAATCACATAGAAAGCAATACCAATTGTACCGATCCAAAAGTGGGTTTTTACTAATTTTTCGGAGTATATAGCCGTTTGGAAAATGCGAGGAATTAGCCAATATAAGATGGCAAATGATAAAAATCCATTCCAACCTAATGCACCTACGTGAACGTGTGCGACAATCCAATCTGTAAAGTGAGCAATGGCATTAATGTTTCTTAATGAAAGCATTGGTCCTTCGAACGTGGCCATACCATAAGAGGTGATACCCACTACCATAAATTTTAAAATCGTATTTTCACGCACTTGATCCCATGCCCCTCTCAACGTTAAAAGGCCATTGATCATCCCACCCCAAGATGGTGCAATTAACATGATAGAGAAAACGACTCCTAAAGATTGCGCCCATTCTGGTAGTGATGAATACAATAAGTGGTGTGGTCCAGCCCAGATATAAATGAAAATTAAGGCCCAGAAGTGTAAAATGGATAAGCGGTAAGAATAAACAGGACGATTCGCCATTTTTGGCAAATAATAATACATTAGACCTAAATAGGGTGTTGTAAGGAAAAATGCAACGGCGTTGTGGCCATACCACCATTGTACTAAAGCATCTTGTACACCAGCATACACATAATAAGACTTGAAAAATGAAATAGGTAATTCAACAGAATTAGCCAAATGTAGAACAGCAACTGTGATAAATGTAGAGATGTAGAACCAAATAGCTACATATAAATGACGTTCTCTTCTCTTAAAAATGGTTCCGAACATATTTATACCAAAAGCCAACCATACAATTGTAATTGCGATATCAATGGGCCATTCTAATTCGGCATATTCGTGCGTTGTAGTCATTCCAAGCGGTAAGGTAATCGCCGCTGCTACGATAATTAATTGCCAAGCCCAAAAGTGAAAATTGGACAAAAAGTCACTATACATACGTGCTTTTAATAAGCGCTGAATGGAATAATAAACTCCAGTAAAAATAGCATTTCCAACAAAAGCGAAAATCACTGCATTCGTGTGCAGTGGACGTAATCGGCCAAAAGTGCCATATTGAGTTAGGTTTGCGGCAGGTTCAAATAGTTGTGTGGCGATTATCACACCCACTAGCATCCCTACAACACCCCAAACGATGGTGGCAATGGAGAAATTTCGAACGATTTTATTGTCGTAATAAAATTGCTCTAATGAGGTAGTATTTGTACTCATAACTTGTTTGTTTTTTTGTCATCCTGTAAAATGCGTATCGCAGGGGTAATTAAATCCTCTTGTTGTCCAGTTTTGATGGACCAAACAAAGGCAATAACAAATCCGATCGCCATAAAAAGGCTTAATCCGATCATTAGGTACATTATTTCCATTGCCTACTCATTTTATTTGTTGCAATTTCGGGACATTACATCCGCTAAAACCTGACCTTAGTCAGCTTTTAATCTGATTTTTTGCCGTGTTAGTTTTTGGCCCATCCAATTCATACCCACGTTCGCAATGACTAGCATACTAATCGAATTCACCGGCATTAAGATGGCGGCAATCAATGGGTATAAATTTCCCTGAATGGCATAGCTTAATCCAAATCCATTATAGACTAATGAGAGCAAAAAGCTAGCCTTGATAAGTTTTAACCCAAATTTTGAATAGTTTAAATACGTTCCCAATTGAGCTAATTCCGAACCTTTTAAAATGGCATCTGATGAGGGGGTAAAATGTAGGTGGTCATCTGAAACGGCAATGCCCACATTTGCTTGTTTTAAGGCGCCAGCATCATTCAACCCATCTCCTATCATGGCAACAATTTTTCCCTGTTGTTGGAGCTCTTGAATGTATTCCATTTTCTGCATGGGGCTACATTCGAATTTTAAATGATCTTGATTGTCAAACCAATCTACTAGATGACTAGCATGTTCTTTTTTATCACCTGAAATCAAGTGAATTTCATAGGTATGTCTTAATCGATGTAAAAGCGCTTCAATCCCTGGTCTATTTTCCCAAGGGAACTCGAGAAAACCAATCGATAGATGGTTAATTGATACAAATAAACGCGATTCTGAGCTGATAAATCCTTCAGGTGAAACGAGATGAGAGTTAGTGTATTTCGCACTACCTATTTGGACAAATAATTCTTCAAAATGTGCCTCTAAACCTTTTCCTGTTACTTCTTTGAATTGGGTCAAAGGAAGGATAGCGCGTCCTTGTAAAAACTTTTTTACTTGTTTGGATAAGGGATGGGTAGATTGATAAACAAGGGAGTATATGGCATTCCATTCTCTTTCGCTTAATTCTCGATTAAAATGGATGCTTGGTTCCGTTTTGCCTTGTAGGGTTAAAGTGCCCGTTTTATCGAAAACCAAGGTGTTCACTGAGGCCATTCGTTCAAATGCTTGGATATCTTTGATGAAAAAATGATGTTTTGCTAGCCAACGAATACCATGACCCAGTGCGAATGGATAAGAGACTGCCAAAGCGCAGGGACAAGCAATTACTAAAATACTCACCACAGCATTAGACCATCGACTAGGATCAAATTGATACCAATAAATCCCTGTAGCGGTGGCTAAACTCAATAAAATGATTGTAAAATAGAAGCCTACTTGGTTTGCGAAATTCTCCCAATTCTCGGATTTGTGATGAGGATCCTTAAAGGCTTGCTGCTCCCAAAGTTGCGTTAAGTGGCTTTGATTCAAATCTTTACTGATTTGAATTTCGATCGCTTCTCCCCTATGTTTGCCTCCCGCATAAATAGACTGTCCTGCCTCTATTGAAATGAGTTCACTCTCCCCCGTTACAAAACTATAATCCATGTCACTATTGCCTTTTAACAAATAGGCATCCGCTGGAACGATTTCGTGATTTCGAATAAGCAGACGATCACCTATTTTGATCTCTTCAAGTGGAGCAGTTACTTCTTTGCCGCCTGCGATTTTGGTCACCACAAGAGGGAAATAGGCCTTGTAATTACGTTCAAAGGAAAGAAAGTCAAACGATTTCTGCTGAAACCATTTCCCTATCAATAAAAAGAAAATCAAACCAGAAACAGAATCAATGTAGCCAGCG
>JBDLUL010000005.1:0-21057 GCA_039805345.1 Bacteroidota bacterium
ATCCATGGAACCTCGTTACGAATTACGAGCTCAATTTCCCTTATCAAAGTTTTAAACGTTCATTGGATATTTATGGTCAAAAAATGGGTTTTCGGGCTGTTTTATGGCACCAAGGGGAAACAGATGCGAGGTTTAATATGACCCCTGATGAATATTACAATTATTTAGGGGAGTTGATTGATTTTTCAAGAAAAGATGCAAATCAAGAAATACCTTGGATTGTTGCACAAGCAACTCGAGGAGGTGGTTGTGATAGCGCGACAGTGATTTTAAGTCCAGCGATTCGGGAAGCTCAAAAGCGAATAGCGCATGATCCAGCAATCTCCCAGGTTTTCGAAGGGCCTAATACCGATGATATTGAAGTGCCGCGCAATCCTACTTTACCCTATTATGAATGTGTGCATTTTTCGCCAGTTGGTTTTCCATTCCTAGGTTCAGCTTGGTTTAAGAGCATTGACGATGCAATCTTGTCTGGGATGAAACATTTGAGTTACCGTGAAATGCCTAAAGTTGAAACTGCATGCGGCCCCGATAACTCATTGGTCATCAAAAAAATCAATGGCGACTTCGTTCGAGGAGATTGGAAAGATCTTGATGGCTTAGTTAATGTCAATGCCTTGAGTAATAACAATGTTGCTTACGGAATTTACGGTGCCACACTTTATGATACCTTAGGACGCGAATTTAGTATCCCAATCATTGAATTTAAGAAATTGAAATTACCGAAAGCACCTTCGATTTTAGCGAATTCAGACACCTTATTTTGTTCAAATTCCTCAGTGAAATTGACAGCAACGGGTGGAAAGGGATCTTATGTTTGGAATACAGGAGCAACGAGTCAAGACATCGTTGTTTCAAAAACGGGTTTATTTACATTGAAAACTTATGATGAAAATGGCTGTCTTTCTCCGGCATCCAAAGCGATAACAACCCAAGTCTATCCTTTGCCCGCTAATCCCCAAATTAGTACCATGTCACCTTTCTATTTGACTACCGGTCCTCGTGTGACAGGTGTTAGTTATTCCTGGTTTTTTAATGGGAATAAGCTTCCCGTTGCGTCAGATGCTATTAATTTGCACGTTAAGGAGTCGGGTATGTACCAAGCGAAGTTTTCGTATGTTTATCCGAAAGGCCCTACGTGTAGCTCAGATTTTTCAAATCAAATAAACTATGAATTGCCTGTGGGGAATGGTGTTGTAGCTTATCCTAATCCCGCTTCTAAAGAACTGTTCATCCAATCTAAATATGATTTGGTCGGTGCGAAGTATGTGCTCTACGGACTAGATGGTCGGGAAATGTTGCATGGTGTCATCGATAATTCCATTGCATTTGTCATCAACGTCAGTGGTCTTTCCCCTGCCATTTATAAGTTGACAATTCAACCAACGAATGGTTCTGAATTGTTGTACAAAACAATCGTAGTTGATTATCGCTAGTAATAAAAAAAGCCATCCGTCAATAGACAGATGGCTTTTTTATAATGATTTAAAAGCTTAAGCTAGCGCTACTTTTAAGTTGGTATCCAACGCTTCTAAGAACTCCTCTGTGTACAAGTAGTGCTCTCCGTGAGTCACTTTGTTTCCGTGAATACATACTGCTAAGTCTTTGGTCATTTTACCTGACTCAACCGTCTCAACACATACTTTCTCCAATGTTTGACAGAAGTTAATCAATGCCGCATTGTTGTCTAATTTACCTCGGAATTCTAACCCACGTGTCCAAGCAAAAATGGATGCAATTGGATTCGTTGATGTAGGTTTTCCAGCTTGGTGATCACGGTAGTGACGCGTAACCGTTCCGTGTGCCGCTTCAGCTTCCATTACCTTTCCATCTGGCGTAATCAATACGGAAGTCATCAAACCTAATGATCCAAAACCTTGTGCTACGGTATCCGACTGAACGTCTCCGTCATAGTTTTTACATGCCCAAACGAAATTTCCATTCCATTTCAATGCAGATGCAACCATGTCATCGATCAAACGGTGCTCGTAAACGATTCCCGCAGCCTCAAATTTCGCCTTGTAATCTGCTTGGTAGATTTCTTCAAAGATATCCTTGAAACGACCATCGTATTTCTTCAAGATCGTGTTCTTAGTCGATAAATATAATGGCCATCCTTTGCTCAATGCCATGTTGAAACATGAGTGCGCAAATCCTTTGATGGATTCATCTGTGTTGTACATAGTTAACGCAACGCCATCCCCTTTAAAGTTGTACACTTCAAAAGTTTGCGCTTCCCCACCTTCTTCTGGTGTGAATGTTACCGTTAACTTACCTTTTCCTTTTGTTACGAAATCGGTTGCTCTATATTGATCTCCAAATGCATGACGACCAATCATGATCGGTGCTGTCCAGTTAGGTACTAAACGAGGTACATTGGAACAAACGATTGGCTCACGGAAAACCGTACCATCCAAAATGTTACGAATCGTCCCATTGGGTGATTTCCACATTTGCTTCAAATCGAATTCTTTGACACGTGCCTCATCGGGTGTGATTGTCGCACATTTGATTCCAACACCGTATTTTTTGATGGCTTCTGCAGCCTCAATCGTTACTTGGTCATTTGTCTCATCGCGATATTCTACACCTAAATCGTAGTATTTGATATCTACATCCACGTAAGGTAAGATCAATTTGTCTTTGATAAATTTCCAAATGATGCGAGTCATTTCGTCTCCATCAAGCTCAACGACCGGGTTGGCCACTTTAATTTTTTCCATTTTGATACAGATTGTTTATAAGCTTTCTAATTATCGGGCTTAGGCACGATTAATCTTGCAAAGGTAAATAAGGAATTCTTTTTTATTCACGATTTTGAGGTAAATTTGAAGGATTGACTCAATATTTTTTATGGAAACGGTTATTAAGATTGCCTGTCAGGATGAAAAAGGTCTCGTGCACAAAATCACAGGCATTTTATACGATAAATTATTAAATGTTACGCGCACCAATGAATTTGTGGATGAGGCATTTAATCAGTTTTTTATGCGCATTTCTTACGTAGGTGACTGCGATATCCGTTTACTAAAAAAGGATTTGATTGCTGTTTTGCCCATGGACGCAACTGTGGATATTATTCCTCCTGCATTAAAAAGGGTCGTTTTATTAGTGACTAAAGAGCATCATTGCCTAGGGGATTTGTTGATACGCTCCCAATTTCAAGATCTTCCTTTTCAGATTTCAGCTGTGATCGGAAATCATGCTGTTTTACAAGGTTTGTGCGAGCAGTTTAACATGCCCTTTCATTTAGTCCATGCGGATGGTCTGTCCCGAGAAGCCCATGAAAAACTTGTCGAGGCCCAAATTGATGCATATGCTCCAGATTATATCGTGTTAGCCAAATACATGCGAATCTTAACACCTGCTTTTTCTTCCAAGTATTTAGGCCGTATGATTAATATACATCACTCATTTCTGCCTGCGTTTGTGGGTGCGAAGCCTTACCAACAAGCCTTCGATCGCGGGGTGAAGATTATCGGTGCCACCGCGCATTTCGTCACGGATGATCTGGATGAGGGCCCCATTATCTGCCAAGATGTTGTGTCAGTGAATCATACTTTTTCGGCAAAAGAGATGGCTAAAGCTGGGAAGGATGTAGAAAAGATTGTGTTAGCAAACGCACTAAAAATGGTTTTCGAGGATCGTGTTTTTATGCACCAGAATAAGACCATTATTTTTGATTAAGAATTTGCTTCAAATTGCGTAAATTGCATTCCTTTTTTATCATACTATGTTTGAAAATTTAAGTTCCAAGTTAAGTACCGCCATGCGGACCCTCAAAGGCAACGGCCGCATCACTGATGTGAACGTAGCTGCGACTGTCAAAGAAATTCGACGGGCGTTAATGGATGCCGATGTTAACTATAAAGTTGCCAAAGAAATCACCGATCGCATCAAGGATCAGGCCATGGGCCAAAAAATCTTGATCTCCGTTGAGCCAGGCCAATTATTAGTTAAAATTGTTCAGGAGGAGCTAACCCAATTAATGGGTGGAACCAAACAAGATATTAACCTCAAAGGTGAGCCAGCGGTGGTTTTAATCGCCGGTTTGCAAGGTTCAGGTAAAACGACATTTTCGGGTAAATTAGCCCAACATATTAAAAAGGGAGGCAGAAATGTCTTGCTTGTTGCCTGCGATATCTACCGACCTGCCGCGATTGACCAATTGAAAGTATTAGGGGAGCAAGTGGACGTTGAAGTTTATGCAGAACCTGAAAATAAGGACGCCGTTTCCATCGCACAGAACGCCTTATCGTATGCCCGTAAAATGGGTAAGAAAGTGGTGATTGTCGATACTGCCGGTCGTTTAGCGGTTGATGAGGCAATGATGAATGAGATTGCTGCTGTGAAAGAGGCTATTCGTCCTACCGAGATTTTGTTTGTTGTGGATTCCATGACGGGACAAGATGCGGTGAATACAGCGAAGACCTTCAATGATCGTTTAAATTTTGATGGTGTTGTCTTAACTAAATTAGACGGCGATTCGCGTGGTGGAGCAGCCCTTTCCATTCGTCAAGTTGTTGATAAGCCAATCAAGTTTATTTCGACTGGCGAGAAAATGGAAGCCTTGGATTTGTTTTATCCTGACCGGATGGCAAATCGTATTTTGGGCATGGGTGACGTGCTGTCCTTGGTGGAACGTGCGCAACAAGCCTTTGATGAAGAAGAAGCTGCTCGCTTAAATAAGAAGATTCGTCAAAACAACTTCTCATTCGAAGATTTCTATGCGCAATTGCAGCAAATCAAGAAGATGGGTAATATCAAGGATTTGATGGGCATGGTTCCAGGCATGGGGCAGGCCGTAAAAGATGTGGATATTTCGAATGATTCGTTCAAGCCAATCGAAGCGATTATTCAATCCATGACTTTGGCCGAGCGTCAAAATCCAGATATCTTGAATCCAACACGTAAGAACCGCATCGCGGCTGGTTCAGGGACATCGATCCAACAGGTGAATGGCTTGCTAAAGCAATTTGAAGACATGCGTAAAATGATGCGCATGATGAACAAAGTGCAAGATGGTAAAATGAAAATGCCGAACATGGGAAACATGTTCAAACGATAAATTTGGCAAAGCCTTGATTCTATTTACGAATCAAGGCTCCCAATTCCTTCTCAAAGCGCGAGATCAACCGATCCATCGTCGCATCAATTACTTTATCAGTTAGTGTTTGTGTTTCATCTTGCAAGGTAAACGAAACCGAATAGGATTTCTTTCCTTCGCCCAAGTTCTTTCCTACATAAACATCAAAAACAGACACATTTTTTAATAGATTTTTTTCTGTTTGTTCAGCTACACGTTGAATCGCTTGTAGGCTGACACTTTGGTCTAGCACCAACGATAAATCTCGGCGTACCTCAGGAAACTTCGAAATCTCTTGATAGACAAAATTGCCTTTCTCTTGTTTCACCCAGAAATCCCAGTCGAAATCCGCCATGAAGACTTCTTGCTTCACATCGAATTTTTGAGCCAATTTCGGATGAACCAATCCCAAAGAAACCACTGGCTTTTTATTAACGGTAATGGTCAATCCATAGGCAAAAACCTGTGATTGTTCGATGACCGTTGTGTCAAATTGCGCGACGCCTAATTGCTTCATGGTCGCAATGACTTGCGCATACATTTGATGTAATTGGCTCTTTTGTGGCGTATGTGACCAAGTTTCACCTTCCGAAAGTCCTGAAGTGTAAAGTGCTAAATGGCGTTTTTCAATGAATTTTTCGCCTTTTTTATGATAGGTCTTCCCAAATTCAAAAAGCCTCAAGTCTTTTTGACGGCGATTAATGTTATGAGCCAAAACCTCTAAACCATGAAACACCAAATGCTGACGCATAACGCCAAGGTCTTCCGATAAGCGGTTTAAAATTTCAACGGTATCGAATGTTAAATCCTTTGCAATGAAGCCATGGTATTCGCCTTTCGTTAGAGAGTTGCTGATGATTTCTTGGAAACCTTTGGCCGCTAGACTTTGTCCGATGGTTAATTGGACTTTCTCCTTATCTAATGCGGGGAATTCTGAGATGAATTTAGCGCTAAGATTCTCCGACAATGGTATGTTGTCTAATCCATGAATACGCAAAATCTCTTCAATGATATCAGCCTCGCGCGTGACATCTACCCGGTAAGCAGGTGCAATGGCGGTAAAGCCATCCGCCGACTTATTTTTTAATTCGAAATCCAAGGCGATCAAGATCTCTTGGATACGTTCTGTTCCTATTTCAATACCGATGAGCTGCTTGATGCGCGCATAGGTCATATTGATTTCCGCTAAAGCAGGTTTTTCTGGGTAGTAATCAACCAAGTCTGAGCTGATTTGTCCACCTGCAATCTCTTGAATTAAAAGCGCAGCATATTGAATGGCAAAGGCTTTCGCCTCAATGTCAGTTCCGCGCTCAAAACGGAACGAAGCATCCGTTTTTAAGCTGTGAATTTGCGCTGCTTTACGGATACGTTCTGGTTTGAAATACGCAACCTCTAAATAGATTCGTGTCGTTGAATCCTGAATCGAAGAATCCGCTCCACCCATGACACCGGCTAAGCCAATCGGGCCTTCCGCATCACAAATCATGATTTCCTCGCCCGACAAGGTTCTTTCTGTGCCATCCAACGTGGTAAATTTCGTTCCCGCTTTCGCTTGGTCTACGATTAATTTTCCACCGCGTAATTGCTTCCAATCATACGCATGCATCGGTTGGCCTAAGCCATGGCAGATGTAATTAGTCACATCCACGATATTATTAATCGGACGTAAACCGATGGCGGATAAGCGTTCTTGCAACCAAGCAGGCGATGGGCCTACTTGAACGCCATCAATCGTTAATCCGCAAAAACGACTACACCCTGTGTCTTGAATTTTGACATCAATTGGGAATGCGTTATTCGCAATGTTAAATGCTGATACATCGGGTAGTTTAACCTCGATTCCACTTACAGCTTTAATATCGCGCGCCACACCCCAGTGGGAAGCAGCATCCGCGCGGTTAGGCGTAAGGCCGATTTCTAAAACAAGGTCTGAATCGATTTGGAAATAGGTTGCTGCCGGCGTTCCGTTTGGCAACGTGGTATCTAAAATCAATATACCATCATGTGATGTTCCGATTCCAATTTCGTCTTCCGCACAAATCATGCCTTCGGAAGGCTGGCCGTAAACTTTACGTTTTTCAATTGTGAATAAGGCTTTGCCCGTGTTATCATACAAGGTTGTCCCCGGTGTTGCGACAATCACTTTTTGACCTGCGGCCACATTCGCTGCTCCACATACAATGGTCAATATTTCATCGAGTCCTGCATCAACGGTCGTTAGGCTCAGCGTTTTTTCCTTTACTTCAAATGTTTCACAGCTTACTACTTCACCTACCACAAACCCACGTAATCCGCCTGGGATTTTTTCGTGTGCTTCGATGCCTTCCACCTCTAAGCCTGTATTTGTTAATAATACATCGAGTTCTTCCGCTTGACCTTGCTGGGGCAAACGAGCCAAATCTATAAAATCACGTAACCAATTAATCGAAATCTTCATATTGCTGAATTAGCGGGATAACTTCATTTTATAATCCACAGAAACCTTCCCGCGGGTAATGTCACTTAACTTGTTTTTGATGATGCGTTTTTTGACAACATTAAGGTGATCTGTAAATAAAATCCCTTCAATGTGATCATATTCATGCTGGATGATACGTGCGGCGAATCCTTCAAACACATCGGTTCTTTCTTCTCCTTTTTCTGTCCAGTAATGTATTTTCACATATTCGGGTCTGAATACTTCACCCCGAATGCCAGGAATCGATAGGCACCCTTCCTCAAATCCCCATTCCTCGCCCGTTTCGTCCAAGATGGTTGCATTCACAAATACCTTTTTGAAATCGATTAACGAAGGGTCGATGTCTTCCTCCTCCTCACCCTCATTCATAGGCCTGCCGTCTACGACGAATAAGCGGATGTCCATGCCGATTTGTGGTGCGGCTAAACCGACACCGCTGGCGGCATACATGGTTTCAAACATGTCTTCCGAAAGCTTGACTAAATCAAGGGTGCCGAAATCAACAGGCTTAGCCACTTTGCGCAAGACTGGGTCGCCGTAAGGGATGATGGGGTATATCATTGTCTATTAAAAATCAAACCGCAAATTTAACGAAAAAACGGGAAAATGTGGAATTTTTAAAAGCGAATGGAGTCCTTTGGTTTCCTTATTTTTTTGTAATTTGCGCAGATTATGAAACCTAAGTTGTTTTTTTATACAAGATAAAAATATGAATCGTAACTTTTTTAAAGCACATCCTTGGCACGGTATCCAAATTGGAGACCAAATGCCTGAACAAGTAACTGCATTTATTGAGATCGTACCGACTGATACGGTCAAATATGAAATTGATAAACAAACGGGATATTTGAAGATTGATCGTCCTCAAAAATTCTCTAACATCGTTCCTGCTTTGTATGGTTTTTTACCACAAACTTATTGTGCTGATGGTATTGCCGAGTTAGCGCGTAAATATTCAGGTAAGGATATTATGCAAGGGGATGGAGATCCATTGGATATTTTAGTGCTTTCAGAGCGTGCGATCACGCATGGTGATATTTTATGTCAAGCGATTCCGATTGGTGGAATTCGTATGATTGATAAGGGAGAGGCAGATGATAAAATTATTGCGGTATTAAAGGATGATCCGATTTACGGTAAATGGCGTGATATTTCAGACGCGCCAAAAGATATCGTACAGCGTTTGCGTCACTATTTTTGGACATATAAGATGTTGCCAGGTGAAACAACTTCGCCAGCTGTGGATATCGATGACGTATATGGACGTGAGGTAGCGCATGAGGTTATTCGTCAATCGAGGGAAGATTACCGTAAAAACTTTGGATAGACATATGACCGTTGGTCATATTTAATGCCAAAATGAATGAATGGGTGCGAACTTCGCATCAACTAAACTAATAGCTATGTGGCAATTTGTTAAATATTCGTTGGCAACCCTGGTAGGCATTTGCCTATTTTTTGTGTTTGCTTTATTGTTACTTGCCGGCGTAGGTGCCGCAATGGGTGGAGACGAAAAGGAGTATGTAGTTAAAGAGCAGTCTATTCTACATCTGGACTTAAATCGCCCTTTCGTAGAAAATGCTTCTACGGAGGATAATCCTTTGGATGATTTACCGAATCCTTTCTTTTCGAGTACCGATAAGTTGGGCCTCATTCAAGTTTTAGCTGCTTTAGAGCGCGCCCGCGTGGATTCGAACATCAAAGGGGTCTACTTAGATGTTAGTTTTCCCATGGCCGGTTATGCTAAATTGACCGAGGTGCGTAATGCCCTTGCGAAATTTAAGCAGTCGGGAAAATTTGTCTATGCTTATGCGAATTCCTATTCAGAGAAGGGTTATTTCGTTGCCTCAGTCGCTGATGTCGTATACCTTAATCCAGCCGGTCTTTTGGACTTCAATGGTGTAAGTGTTCAATACATGTTTTATAAAAAAGCATTTGACAAGCTCGAGATTGAACCTTTGGTTTTCCGAGTAGGTCAGTTTAAATCTGCCGTGGAACCTTTTATTCGGGAGGATATGAGTCCTGAGAATAAAATGCAGACCTTGTCTTTTATTCAGTCAATCAACAAAGAGCTTTTTCAAAAAATTTCAGCGAGTAGAGGTATTTCAGCTGCGAAGCTAAATACGATTGCAGATAGTTTGCAGGCCTTTGATCCTAAAAATGCGGAACGCTTAGGGATGGTAAAGCTTGGGTATTTAGATGAGTTTGAGGCAAAATTAAAATCTTTGACGGGGAAGAAAGCTTCTGAGGAATTAAAATACGTAAGGCTAGGAGATTATCTACATGCCAAAAATCCAATTCCATCTGTGGAGGGAAATAATAAGATCGCGGTACTTGTTGCTGAGGGGGAAATTGTTGGGACAAAAGGTGGGGATGGCAGTATCGGTTCAGATGATTTTATCAAGGAGTTGAAGAAGCTTCGTGAGAATAAATCAGTGAAAGCAATTGTATTGCGCATTGATTCACCTGGTGGATCTTCTTTGGCATCTGATATTATGTGGCGCGAGATTGAATTAACGAAGAAGGTTAAACCGATAATTACTTCTATGTCAGACTATGCCGCTTCGGGTGGATATTACATGGCGATGGGGACGGATGTGATTGTGGCGCAGCCCACAACGATTACAGGTTCTATTGGAATATTTGCGCAATGGTTGAACTTGGATAATTTCTTTAAAAATAAATTAGGTATTACACAGGATCATGTGAATACACATGCGCATTCAAATTTTATGACTTCGGCAAGTGCGCTGACAGATTTCGAGAAATCAGTTGTGCAAAACATGGTCAATCAAGGCTATGCATCCTTTACCTCGAAAGCAGCGCAAGGGCGTAAAATGTCTTTAGCTAAGTTGCAATCTTTGGCGGGTGGTCGTGTTTGGACGGGTGTTCAAGCCAAACAAATTGGATTAGTTGATGAGTTAGGTGGTTTGGATCGTGCGATTGAAATTGCAGCGGATCGGGCTAAATTGCCACCAGCAAGCTACAAAGTAGCGGTATATCCGAAGGCAAAGTCATTCTTGGATGAATTGATTTCGACCGCATTTTCTGAGTCTTCGATGGAATCGCGTTTTGTGCAAAGTAATATGCCTTGGACTAAGTCGATTTGGGAGTTAGATCGCATAAAGAAGCGTGAAGGGTTTTTGGCATTGATGCCATTTATGATGGAATTGGAATAGTAATTATAGATATGGAGATTAGAAATAATTGGACACGCGAAGAGGTTGAAAAGATTTTCAACCAACCTTTTTTGGATTTAGTTTATCAGGCTGCTACAGTACACAGGGCTTATCATGATCCGAATGAAGTACAAATCAGTACCTTATTATCAATCAAAACCGGAGGATGTCCGGAGGATTGTTCGTATTGCTCGCAAGCGGCTCGTTACCATACGAATGTAAAGGTTCAGAAACTACTACCTTATGAAGAGGTTATTCAAGCAGCGGTTCGTGCAAAAGATAATGGAAGTTCCCGTTTTTGCATGGGTGCTGCATGGCGTGAAGTGCGTGATAACAAAGACTTTGATCGTGTCTTAGACATGGTGAAAGGGGTGAATTCTTTAGGTATGGAAGTTTGCTGTACACTCGGGATGCTTTCGGAAGATCAAGCGCAAAAGTTGAAAGATGCGGGCCTTTATGCTTACAATCATAACATCGATACTTCGGAAGAATATTACGATGATGTAATTTCAACGCGTACCTATGACGATCGTTTAGAAACCTTAGGGAATGTACGTAAGGCTAAATTGTCGGTATGTTCTGGCGGTATTATTGGAATGGGAGAGAGCGCTGCGGACCGGATTGGTATGTTGTTGACTTTGGCGAATTTACCTGAACATCCAGGTTCTGTTCCTGTAAATAATTTGGTGCCCGTGGAAGGTACTCCTTTTGAAAACCAACAAACGGCTTCGGTATGGGATTTGGTTCGTGTGATTGCTACAGCGCGTATCATGATGCCAAAATCAGCCGTACGTTTATCGGCCGGTCGATTGGAATTGAATTATGAAGGACAGGCATTTTGCTTTATGGCAGGTGCTAATTCGATTTTCTCCGGGGATGTCTTATTGACGACACCTAACCCAGATGCGAAGTCCGACAAAGAGTTATTTCAGATTCTGAACATTAAGCCGAAGGAAGCCTTTAAGGACGAAAAGAATTCTGGGATTGAATTCAATCAGATCCCGAGTGCTCAGGGACTTGAACATAAGCATTAATGCTGAAGCGCTATTCCGAAAGGGGTAGCGCTTTTTTCATGCGGTAATGTTGGATTTCCCCAAACAGTAGGTAGGATTCTTGTTCAATGTGATAGCCAAGGCTTTTATAAAAAGGAACGGCATTCTCACGTGCTTCTAATACAATTTCATGCCATCCTTTTGCCTGTGCTTGCGCTTCTAACGCGCGCATAATTGCTTTTCCCACCCCCTTGCCTTGTTGGTCTGTTGCCACCGCCACACAACGAACTTGTCCTTGGTTAACCGCGGATTCATGCATACGTGCGACGCCTAAAATCTTTTCTTGTTCTACTGCCATAATGTGAATGGCGCCTTGCTCGTCGGCAAGGATTTCAGAACCTCGTGGTTGATTCCAAGGTTCGCGCAATACGCTGAAGCGTAGCGCATAATAGGCCTTCCAGTCGGCATCCGTACGTGGGGTTCTTAGTTCCATAAAAAAGTAAACGCTGCCGGGTATATGACACCGGCAGCGTTGGCTAATTAATTGTTACTTGAATTAACATGTTCAAGCAAACTATTTTGCAAAATTCACGGCACGCATTTCACGGATGACCGTTACTTTGATTTGGCCAGGATATTGCATTTCTTTCTCAATTTTTTGTGAGATATCAAAGGATAGCTTCGATGCTTTATCGTCGCTTACATGCTCTGAATCTACCAAGATGCGTAATTCACGACCGGCTTGGATTGCATAGCATTTTTGAACTCCTTGGAATGATGTTGCCAAATCTTCCAAATCACGTAATCGCTTCATGTACGATTCCATCATCTCGCGACGTGCGCCTGGACGTGAGCCAGAGATTGCATCACACACTTGAATGATAGGTGAAATCATGGATGTCATTTCGCACTCATCGTGGTGAGCGCCAATTGCATTACAAACTTCTGGATGCTCTTTGTATTTCTGAGCTAATTCCATTCCCAACAATGCGTGAGGTAATTCGGGTTCTTCATGCCAAACTTTACCAATGTCATGAAGTAAACCAGCCCGTTTCGCAAGCTTGGCATTTAAGCCTAACTCAGCCGCCATCGTTGCACAAAGTTTCGCTACTTCGCGTGAGTGTTGCAATAGATTTTGGCCATAAGATGAACGGAAACGCATACGTCCTACCATCTTAATTAATTCAGGATGTAAACCGTGAATACCTAAGTCAATCACCGTTTTCTCTCCGATCTCAATGATCTCGTCGTCGATGTTCTTCTTCGTCTTGTTTACAACCTCCTCAATACGTGCTGGGTGAATACGTCCATCTTGTACCAAACGGTGTAAAGACAAACGGGCTATTTCCCGACGAACTGGATCGAAACCTGAAATGATGATAGCTTCTGGAGTGTCATCGACAATGAATTCTACACCTGTTGCTGCTTCCAGCGCACGGATGTTACGTCCTTCCCGACCAATAATCTTACCCTTAATGTCATCTGATTCGATGTTGAAAACAGATACACAGTTTTCAATAGCATTCTCAGCCGCAGTTCGTTGAATGGTTTCAATGACTACTTTCTTAGCTTCTTTCGTAGCGGTTAATTTCGCCTCTTCAATGGCTTGTTTTACGATTGAACTTGCTTTCGATTCTGCTTCCGCCTTCAAGGCATCGATTAATTGTTGGCGCGCTTCATCCGCTGAAAGATTAGCGATTTTTTCCAATTGATTGATTTGAGTTGCAAGCATCGCTTCCGCCTCTTCACGCTTCTTTTCTACCTCTTCGAATTTCTTGCGATAGTTCTCTTCTTTTGATTGAATGCTTTGTTTTTGCGATTGCAACTCTTGATCCGCAATGCGTTGTTGCTCTTGTTGCTGCGTCAAGACGCGCTCTTTCTCACGTAATTTTTGTTCGTTTTCGATTAGGATTCCCTTCTTTGCTTGAGTCTCTTCTTCAAATTCACCACGCAAACGCAAGAAGTTTTCCTTTGCTTCGAGCATGCGGTCCTTTTTTAGGTTTTCCGCCGCAAATTCAGCATTTTTAAGAATTTCAGCTGCCTTTCGTTGGGCTTCTTCCTCGTGGTTTTTGGTTGATTTGGAAGAAAAGGACTTCCCAATAAACAATCCACCCGCTGCCGCAACAATGGAAATAATAATGGATATAATGGTCATATAAATTGTTAGTTTATGAACATCGGCTCCAAAAACGACTGAATGAAAAGGGGATTTATAGTTGAAATTCATCTACGAGCGCCAATAATTGCTCGTTTTCTGATTGAACATTGTTGTTTAATGATTTCGTTTCCGTCTCGAATTTAAATCCACACATAGCTAAATCCAACGCCACGAGGGCCATAATCTTACTTGGATCTGAACTATTTGTCTCTTTCTCGTAATATTTTACGAGGCGGTTAACCAAATTTGCTGCTTTCCGCACACAGGACTCCTCCTCTTCACTAACCTTTAGCGCGACATTTTGTATGCCTAAAAGGAGGTTGCAAGGTAGTTTAGTACTCATGGTTTGCGTAATTGCTCAATACAATGATCTATACTTACTATATATTCGTCTAACTTTTTCTTCAGTTCAGCTTTAGCTGCCTCTGTGTCTTCTGTATTAACTACAAG
This sequence comes from Bacteroidota bacterium, assembly GCA_039805345.1. Classification (GTDB taxonomy): domain Bacteria; phylum Bacteroidota; class Bacteroidia; order Cytophagales; family Spirosomataceae; genus Aquirufa. The sequence goes on from JBDLUL010000005.1 coordinate 14,324, forward strand.
TTTACCAATTTTATCTGATTTTTTAAAGCTTTTCTCCAATTCTTTTGAATGGCTGAGTGCATCTTGCAATTCGCGCGTTTTCACATCAAGCTTTTCTTGTAGATCACTATTTGACCTTTCCAGCTCTGCGATTTTGCCAGCATTTTCTTGTAAGCGCGCAACCATCAAGCTAACTTTTAGTTTGAGATGTAGGTATTGCGTTTTCAATTCTTGCTTCATGTTAATCGATCAATTTTGGCTTGCCTGATTTCCACGAAAATTCACGGAAAAGTAAATAGCCTAGTAAACAAAGCACCGCGAAATTTTGATTTATGAATTCCGGAAGTGGACTTACCTGCGTTAATGCATTTGCCCCGTAAATAAGGATTGCACCCAACAAGATATAAAATAAATCACTTTTCCAGCGGTAGGGTGTAGGGGAATATTTTTGACCGCCGAGGTAACACAATCCAGCCATGACGATGCTAGATGCTAAAAATGCATAGGCGCATGCCATGTAGCCCAAAATTGGGATGAAGATTATATTGCCCACGAGGGTTACGGCCAAACCAATCAAGGTGATGATTGTGCCAAAATAGGTTTTGTTCGTTTGCTTAAACCAAACGGATTGTGTGTAATAAATACCTAAAAATAGATTGGCCAATAATAATACGGGTACAATGTCCATGCCTTCCCAATAGATGGCTCTACGTAAAAATAGCGTCTTTATCCAAAATAAATTACATGAAACGCCTACCCACAAAAAGGTACAAACGATGACAAACCAATGCGTGATTAACGCTAAATTTTCTTTGCTATTTTCATCGGTTTTTTTGCCCAAAAAGAAGGGTTCCGCTGAGTATTTAAAAGCTTGAATGGCTAAACTCATAAACACGGAAAGTTTATAGCAGTTACCATATATTCCCAAAGCATCTTGTGAAGTTTTCCCGGGATAAAACCCTACCGGTAGGTATGATTCTAATAGCAATCGGTCGAACATTAAATTGAACATGGCGGCTAAGCTCATGAACATAAGTGGATAGGCATAAACCCAAAGGGCCTTGAATGCTTGCCAATCCCAGCGCCATCGATAAGCTTTGAATTCTGCAGATAGCCAATAGAACAAACTTGCGTTCGCTATTAAATTAGCAAGGAAAATGTACCCAGCTCCAATTTCTGGGCGATACAATTCACGTAAAAACCGGGGCGCGTCTATTTGTATTTCACCTTCCTGTAGGGGTTTTAACAGCATTAAGAAAAATAGATTCAATCCCACATTAATTAAGATTGAAACGATTTTAGCCTTGACAAATATTCGGATTTTGTTTTCTAAGCGGAGCTTGGCGAATGGGATTGCTGTAATGGCATCTATCGCTAAAATGAATGCGAGCCAATTTAAAAAGATGCCCTTTCCTGGATAACCCAGTTGGACCATGATGGGGTCCGCAAAGACAAATAAAAATAAGGTGAAACAGCCCGAGGTGACGATGATGGCCGTCATGATTAATTGGTAATATTTCTCAGGGGCTTCCTTGGCAAATCGGAAATACGCTGTCTCCATGCCATAGGTGTAAATAATGTTTGCGATGGCTACGTAGCCATATAATTTAACATTCACCCCTAATTCAGCCGGGAGAAATGCCCATGTGTGTACAAAAACAAGTAAAAAATTAAGGGATCTTCCCAAGATGGTACTAAAACCATAAGAAAGAGTTTCACCTGCTAATTTTTTCAGAATGGACATAATTGTATATTTGCCAAAATTCAAAGTTACATAATTTGTTATGACCCTCGGGTATCCTAGCGAAAATTGTATCAAAAACACGTCACATGAAAAATACCATCGCCTTTTTAGGCCTATTTTTAGCTATCACGCAGCTATCGAACGCACAATCTATTTCTTATTATCCTTTTAATTCACAGTTGGCTGTTTCATCGAATCCCACAAACATTGCCTGGGCTGAAGTGCGTATGCAGATGAATTCGGCGACATCAGCGATTACATCTGAACTTGGTCCTATGCTCACGGTTTACAAGACTAAAGATGCTGTTTTTTATACGGGTGGTGGTGTGAGTATCGGTTGGATGTCCAATGTGTTCAATCAAACTTCCTTATTGAAAGGCTATTATGGAAGTATTGGTGTTCGTGCTTATCCGTTTACTTCCGTACCCCATTTAGGGATGAATTTTGAATTTACGCCTTATACGGATTCTAATGTAAAGACGGGCCTATTGCGTGCCTGGTTAGGTGTTAATTACCATTTTGGCAAAAACAAACTGAAGTAATTACTCTTTTTGATAGCCGATGGTTTGGTAGAATTGTTCTGAATAGCTGTCGCTCAATGGGATGTGATTTTCCCCAATTTTTACCTTTTGATTTCGAATCGATTCAATCTTTTTCAGCGAAACGATGAAAGATTTATGGATGCGTAAAAATTCGTCAGAAGGTAATTTTTCACTGATGAGTTTCATGGTCATCCGGCAAACAATCGGATATTTTTGATTGCGCACGTGTATTTTGATGTAATCTTTTAAACCCTCGATGTACAAAATATCCTCGAGCATGATTTTCATCAAGGAGTAATCGGCATGAATGAAAATATAATCTACTTTCACCTCCTGCTTAGTAACTTGGCCTTGCAAGGCTAATTTGCTCTTAAAGAAATCAAGTGCTTTATGACTCGCTTTCAAAAACCGTTCGAAGGAAATGGGTTTTAGCACATAGTCAATCACGTCTAGGTTGAAGCCTTCTAGCGCGTATTGTTGGTATGCGGTAACAAAAATAACCATGGGTTTTTGCGTCAATCCTTCCAGAAACTGAACGCCCGTTAAGCCTGGCATTTGAATGTCTAGAAAAATGAGATCAACCGGGTTGTTTTGTAGGTATTCGATGGCCTCAAATGCATTGCGACAACGCGCCGCAAGTTTTAAGAAGGGAACTTTAGCGATGTTATCCTCAACCAAATCTAATGCCAAACTTTCATCATCGATGGCTATACAGGTTAACGTTGTGTTCGGAATTTCCGAGAATGTTTCTTTCGATTCCATCATTAGCTGTGATTGATTCTTAAATCAACGACATAGGTACTCGCATGTTCGCTAATTTGAAGTTCATGGTTTTCAGGATATAGTAATTCTAGTCTTCTACGAACGTTGGTTAATCCAATGCCCGAACTTTCATCTTTTTTCTCCATCGTTTGATTGCTTGTCTTGTTTTTAACAACAAAATGCAAGTATTGTGGAGTAGCAACCAATTCAATACTAATGCTTGGTTTTTCAATCATTCCCACGCCATGCTTGAAGGCATTTTCAACAAATGGAATCAGTAACATGGGTTCAATGTTCCCTGAGGCACTTGATATTTCGGATGCAAAGTCAATGTCAATGTCATTGCCAAAACGGATGCGCTGAAGTTCGATGTAGGATTCTAAGTAATTAGCTTCTTTGCTGATGGCAACCTTGGAATCGCTCGTTTCATAAATCATGTAACGCATGAGTTCAGAAAGTTTGATTACGACAGGCTCCACACTTTCTGGTTTTCTTCGCGACAGAGATACGATGCTATTCAGGACATTGAACATGAAATGCGGACTGATTTGCGAGCGTAAAAAAGATAACTCTGATTTTAATCGTTCATTTTCTTCTTCTTTTTTTGCCTCTTGTTCTTTCAGGTTGTCGGAAAGGAACCGATAACTAATTCCGATGGCGATGATGAAAAGGTATTGAAAAATGATACGTAAATAAGTGAAGCGCTTCATGCCGCCCCCACCACCTCTCGGACGCTGAGGAAGTAATAAATCTTTGAATAATAGGTCGAAAATCAGGTCATTTAGGCCAACCATAATAAAATAACCAATCACGAGAAAGGCCAAATAAGCTAAAATGTTATAGCGTTTTAACACCTTGGGGATCAGTATTTCCGTATTAATGTAGAAAATAGGAATATTAGCCAGGCCAAAGACAAAGAAGAATAAATTCCATTGAAAATGGCGTTGAATCTCTTCCGGATTTTGCGATTGAGAACTAGGACCTAACAAAATGGGCAAAGCCAATAAGCAGGCCCAAAATAATAAATGGAGCAAAATGGGCTTAGAAAGTAATTTGGTTTTGGCCATGAATTCAATAATTTGGATTCGAAGTAAACAATTTGCAAAATATTCTTGGGAAATATGCTACGAGTATCCTGTTTGTGCCGATGAAATTGTTCATACTTTTTTGTTAGATTTGCTTGAAGAACCTATTTAACTAAGCTTATGCGCAACATACTATTGCTCACGCTGTTGTCTTGGACTTGTTTTGCCCAACAACAGGTGAATCTCAAAGATTTGGCTGCTTTTCAGCATCCAAGTGCCAATTGGACCATTGAAGGTGCCGTTCAGGCTGCTTATGCTGATACCTCATTGCAAGTAGCAACCGGTCAAGGTGTATTAGTGAACACCCTGCGCAATGGTAAATACAAACGCACAGATGATTTGTCTTTCGCATTTTCACATGGAGATATTCATTTGATGTTTGATTTCTTGCTACCGAAAAAAGGAAATTCGGGCGTTTACTTACAGGGGCGTTACGAAGTTCAATTGGCGGATTCATGGACCAAAAAACAGTTGAATTTCGGAGATTGTGGTGGTATTTATGAGCGCTGGGATGATGCTCGTGGCAAGGGGAAGGAAGGATATGAAGGCTATGCTCCCATGCAGAATGCGTCCAAAGCACCCGGCCTCTGGCAGAGTATGGAAATTGATTTTCAAGCGCCTCGCTTCGATGCGAATGGTAAGAAAATTCAAAATGCGGTATTCAAAAAAGTAGTGCTAAATGGCATTTTAATACATGAGAATATTGAAGTGTTGGGCGTTACACGGGGTGCGGTATCCATGCAAGAAGTGGCCTCGGCGCCGATTTTAATTCAAGGGGATCATACGCAAGTGGCATTTAAAAATATACGCTTTGAGACATATGATAAGCCTTCTGTACGCATGGGGCAGGTTTCATACGATTATTATACTGGCAAATTCACGGAGCCGATTATCGGAACTGCCAAGCCTATCAAATCAGGAAAATTAGATAAATTGACCTACAAGGTCATCCAGGATAAAAATGACTATTTGATTCATTATCAAGCGGAATTAGACGTCCCTGAAGCTGATACCTATGAATTTCAATCGTACTGGACTGGGTCAGGCGTTGTGAAAGTAGATGGAAAGGAATTGAATCAAGGTGCACACTGGTATTCAGAAATGGTTTCAAACCAAACGCTTTTGACAGCAGGAAAGCATCATTTGGAAGTTATTCATGTGAAGGATTTTCCATGGGGTCCACAGGCCTTGGGCTTATTTGTGAAGCGAATCGGATCACATCCTGTAGCCTTGCATGATCGGACTTCTTTATTAGATCCAGAAGCTGTGGGCATGATAGAAGTTAAAGCAAATGCAGAACCTGTTTTTCAGCGCTCTTTTGCCATGCATCAGGGTAAGAAAAAGACACATGTGATTCATGTGGGGGATCCTTCGGGCATGCATTATTCATACGATTTAAAACAGGGCGCCATGCTTCAAATTTGGCGTGGGCCGTTCTTAAATGCGACCCAAATGTGGGAAAATCGTGGTGAACCACAAACATCTGAGCCTTTAGGTGTAACTGTTGCCTTGGATGGGCAATTTCCTTTGGTGCTGGATCATCAAGCACAAGCTGATTCAACGGAGTTGGTTTACAAGGGTTTTCGCATAAAAGATGGCCGACCGATTTTTATGTACCAATGGCCTGCAGCAAATGTATCCATTGAGGATTATATCCGTCCTAATGCAGCGGGAACGGGGTTGGAAAGAACCTTGGCTTTTAAGTCGGCAAGTGCCATGCAATCCGCAACTGAGCTTGTTTTGGGAAATAGTTTTCACGGGATATCATCGATTAACTCAAAATTAATTGGCCTGCAAGGACAATCTTATTTTGTTCAATGGGATGGCCGTTCGGGTGCCGTGTTAAGTCCGAAGCAAGGCTTGAAGCAACAACGCATTCCGGTGCAAGGAAATGAAATTTCATATCAATTGATCTGGTAAACCGATGAAAAATATACACTATACAATCGCATTATTGCTGTTCTCATTTTGTGCTTTGGCTCAGAAACCTGCGCTTAAAACAGAACAAGATTATTACGAAATCAAAACGCTTCCGATTCCTAAAGAAATTTATTTGGAGGTAGGAGGTTTGGCTACGATGCCGGATGGTCGAATCGCTGTCAGTACACGTCGTGGCGAGATCTGGATCATTGAAAATCCGTATCAAACGACAAACCACCAGGTACATTATAAGCGCTTCGCATCAGGTATGCACGAGGTGCTAGGTTTAGCTTATCGGGATGGGGCGTTTTATTGCTCACAACGCGGGGAATTAACCAAGATTACGGATACAGATCGTGATGGAGTGGCGGATTTATATGAGCCGATTTACCAATTTGATATTTCAGGGAATTACCATGAGTATACTTATGGCCCTGTTTTTGATAAGAATGGAGATATGTTGGTGACACTCAATTTAGCTTGGGTTGGATTTGGAGAAGGTAAATTTGCTAAATGGCGTGGCTGGTTGGTGAAAATCCACCCGGATGGTACACTTGAGCCTTTTGCGGCGGGTTTACGTTCGCCAGCGGGCTACAGCATTAACGATCAAGGAGATATTTTTTATGGTGAAAACCAAGGAGATTGGGTGGGTTCAGGCCGTGTGACGCATTTGGCGAAGGGTGATTTTGCAGGTAATCCGGG
>JBDLUL010000006.1:0-4593 GCA_039805345.1 Bacteroidota bacterium
GTCTTCCAAGCGCGTTCTTCCCGCCAGATATTTGATTTTGCTTTGGCCAAAACGGCAATCGAATGACCATCTTTGCTCAAGTTCCAAACCTCGGTCACTTGGGTATAAGCTTGTTGTTTAACATTGACTTTGTAAGGAGTGCTCGTCATAAAATATACCGTGGATTTAATGGTCATGGTTTTGCCATCCTTGGACAAGTTTACTGAATAGGTCTTTTTGTTGTCTTGGCTAATACTCATTTGTCTTGTTTTTCCATCGAAGATTAACTTTTCCAAACGATTGGTAGACCCGGTGGCTGAATCCTGATTTTCTACGGTTAAAAAACCTGCCTTTTCTTCGATTTTCATGCTTTTAGCAACCATCCGATCGCTTGCATCGTAAGAGCAAAAAATATTGCCCCCCATACTGATGGACGCTTTGGCTTTCCACTGGCCAGAAAAGTCATGTGGTATGCCGTTTTTTTGTTCAGCTTGTACGGTCATATATATGACGCCTGATAGCAGCATCATGAGGGTGGCCAAAACGTATTTTTTCATTTGCATATGTTTAGTCGAATGGGATGCACATGCCAGGCATCAATGGATCATGCTAATCAAGCAACCTGAGATCGCTTTTCAAAAACATTCCTTGAAGGTACACAATTTCCTTGTTGTCGCATATCCCATCTTTGCATGATTACACAAGCGGATCGCCTCGAATTGGCATTTTCCATGTCCGCCTTAAAGCTAATTTCAGCCCATTTAATTTTTATTTGATTAGCTTTGGGGATGAAAAAACTTGCCTTATTTCTCCCGTTTTTATTTCTTGTATTTTCTGCTTCCGCCCAACATACAATTGACATTAGCTTTGCGAATGATAGCAAAGAAGTTTTCCATCTCTCGCTCATCATTTATACGCCCGATGGAAAAATTCAAACACGTGTAAGTGACCTGGCGCCGGACCAAATTAAATCGTATTCCTTGCCAGTTCATACCGAAATTTTCATCGCCAATGGGAAACAAGAGGCTTTTGCGATGCGAGGAAATGACATTAAAGCGACGGGGGTCAAACCGTATTGGGTCGTAAACGAATCAGATGCAAGAAAAGTAATTAAGACAAGTACCATCACGGACAAGCATAAATAAGCACATTAAACAATAAAGAAATGTCAGAAGAAAAAAACGTATCCGCAGCGGAAAAAATGTTAGGCGATTTTGCCCCGAGACTTCTTGGTTATACAGACAAGGTTTTGTTCGGGGATGTGTGGGAAGGCAAGGAGCTTTCGAGACGCGAAAGAAGTTTGATTACCGTGGCGGCTTTGGTTGCTGGCGAGCATTCGAATCAATTAAAATTTCACCTAGATTATGCTAAAGAACATGGTCTGACCGAAGCGGAACTCGTGGAGGTAATCACGCATTTGGCTTTTTACGTAGGCTGGCCTAAAGCGATGACGGCTATTATGATTGCCAAAGAGGCGTTTAAGCAGGAATAATTAATCCTAATTCTTCTGAATCCTCGACGCTAGAAAAATAAAACACTTCTATGAACGACTTCTATCAACTGCCTAAATCTTTGCAATGGATCATCTCTATGGCATTCCTTTTGTTAGGTTTATTTTTAGCGATTTTCATCATAGAAAAAGGGAATGCGAATCCCTTTTTCTATGCCACATTCATCTTGTATGTACCCATTAGCCAATTTCTTTATACGCCTTTATTTACATTGACGGGCGGCTATACGTATTATTCTCCCATGCTACTGGGCTATGGGGTGAACGACCAACAAATCGATTTACATAGCGGAACGAGCTTTGATCATTTACTTGTTTTGAGAAACGTGAAACCCGGGCTTGCCTTGAGAAATAAAATACTACAATATCATTTGGAAGGCCTATTAAACCTCATCTCCTTGATTGAAAAAAAGCAGATTCCAGCATCTGTTACGGTCGTAGGAACTTCGTATTTTTTCAGCAATCGGACCTTAACCAAATTAGGGTTCCAAATCGAAAATGCCAGTTTATTTTATCGCGCAAACCTGTTTATCAATTTCTTGGATTTGTTTTGGATGTATTCGCTATCGCGTGGAAAAGTTTCATTTCCTGCATTGTGGGATGCGAAGAAGGCAATGATCAAAGGGGACCAACTCCTTACACAAAAGAAGGCGCTCGAAATGCTTTATGAAAGATTAAAATAAAGCATTTTCTAGCTAGCCCATTTGTCAAACATCAATCCCGTGTGACCAAAAATAGGGTCTTTTTCGGGCATCTCCACTGCGGAAATGTTGTTTACTAGTCGCGCGCGCTCCCCCTGCTCCAAGCCCGTTTTTAAATCCCACGCAAGTCCATTGGGGTATCCTCCTACAAATTGGTAATCTGTGTGTTCCGAAATGGCATAATGCCCCACGCCCGCGGGTATCATTACGACATCCCCAGCTTCTAGGTGAACGATTTGCCCTTGGGAACCGCCTATTTTTAAGGAAACACGACCCCAGCCTAATCCCAACACTTCATGCGTATTGCTATGAAAATGATCGTATGGCAAGACAATATCACGCCAATTATTCAACCAATTGTTTTCTTTAAACCGATTTTCGAGCCAGTCGGAGCAATCCGCTAAGTCGACCACTTTTTGATAAATAATCACCGGGAATTTGTGATTGGGAATAAGCCCATCGTCAGCAAAGTAATAGGTTTGTTGGCTCATCGTTGCAATGCTGGATCTGGGCAATTTTGCGCATAAAACGCAGCATCCCGCTGTGAACAGACCCCGGGGTAATCCCCTTTCCAGGTTTGCATATCGTATATCAATTGGAAATGTAGATGCGGTGGCCATCCTCCATTTTCTTCCGGTTTTCCCAGCTGGCAAAGCCGCTGGCCAGCAGCAACTTCGTCACCTACTTTCAGTGACACCAAATCCTCGGTAGCCAAGTGTCCATACAGGCTATAAAGGTTTTCCGACGGATGATGTAAAATGATCGTAGGACCATAATTTCCAGAACCCGGATTGATCTGAAAGCTATGCACCACCCCATCCAAAGGCGCAAAAACGGCCGTTCCCGCCGTGGTCCAAAAATCCATCCCCAGGTGTATATTTCGGAAGTCGGCAGCATCTGTGGCGAAGTTCTCATGCGACTCATAAACGACTCGGTGCTCGAGGTATCCACCGTAACCTATTTTACCCGCTAATTTCGTGGTGATGTAATTGCAGAAAGCTGCGGTTTCTCCATAGATCGACGCATTCAATTCGGTATTCGTGGCACTCAGATCCAATGCGACGCTATTGTTGCTTGTTAAGGGTTCAGAAAATAGTCGGTGAATCATCGTGATTATTCCATTATACATATCCGTGGTAAGTATGGCATATTCAAAAAAGGGAAATGTTGTCCTCTTTTTAATCTTAAGTTGGCTAGATAAAATTTATTTTTTTGAATTTCGCATGGCCTTCACTTTGATAATATTTGCGTCGTTCTGAATTTGTTCGTAAGTCTTTGTTTCCATTCCCCACAGGGCAATTTTACCATCGTTGTCCGCATGTATACCGAATCCAAACCGTTTTGTTAAAGGAGAAGTCCTAAAACAAGGTTGGCCTTTAGAAAAAAACGCTTCATGCCCTTCCTGATATTCTGATATGGTTAATTCCTTTCTGTCGGCATAAACTTGGAATAGAATTTCATCCGAAGTGTATTTGTATGGATTTCGGATTAAGATGTCATACTGCACTTCTGCAACGGTTTTAACGGCTTTAGTTGACGTTGGTGCTTCGCCCACCGTAACCGGACAGTCTTCAGCAACTACAATTAATGTATTGTAATAGTTTGTGGTATGTATGAGCATGCCGATGATGTTATTTATCGATGGAATCGTAATAATGATCAATTATTTGATAAAAACTTATTTACCTCCAACCAGTGTATAAAGGCATCAAACCATTTATTGCTCGTCCGATTCGGATTTCCTAAGCCAAAGCCGTGGCCACCGTTTTGGTATAAATGAAACTCAACCGGTCGGCCGGCCTTAAACCACGAATCAATCACTCCAAATTGACCGTTAAAAAGGAAATCATCCGATGCGATGACGTTGAACATCGGCGGAGCGTTTGCAGGTACCTTCACGGGACCCATGCCGCCATAAATGGGGCCAATAAACGCCAGTTTCATTGTTTGGGAATTGAGCGTTGCGTGCATCGTTAAACCGGCACCCGCCGAGAATCCTATCATCCCGATGCGCTTGGTGTCAACACCCCATGCCGCCGCATTTTTAAGAATCATCGCATAAGCCGCTTCGGCATCTTGTAATTGATTTGGAAGATCCATTTGAGCCATGGGATTCGTATTTTTTGCGGCGCTGTCTGTTTTTACAGGAGCGGGACGTGGTCGGTTCATCCAAGCCGTAAAATCTTCTAATTTTTCTGGGGTTGGGAATAAGCGATACTTTAAAACGAAAGCGGTTATTCCTTTTTTGGCGAGGGCTTCTGCGACCTCCCAGCCTTCATTTCCCAACGATAACCAACGGTATCCTCCACCCGGTGCTACGATAACAGCTGTGCCGTTAGCTTTGCCCTTTTCAGGAAAAAACGGCGTTAAGGTAGCCGTGGAAATGTTGCGTGCCATCGGGTC
>JBDLUL010000007.1:0-8588 GCA_039805345.1 Bacteroidota bacterium
GCTTTCAAAATGCCCCTCACCGCTTGGAGCCCTGCGGCGAATGGAATGGTGTGCATTTCATCAATGACTCCAAAGCAACCAATGTTGACGCCGTTTACTATGCATTAAACAGCTTCAACAAACCGATCATTCTAATCATTGGCGGCGTGGATAAAGGCAATGAATATGCCGTACTTGATGGGTTGGTGAAAGAGAAAGTGAAAGGCATGATTTGCTTGGGAACCGATAATACGAAACTAGCAAATCATTTCGGACAAACGCTTGAGCGCTTTGCTCAGACTGACCTACTCGAAACAGCCATATCACAAGCCATGGAGTGGGCAAACGAAGGAGATATCATCATGCTTTCACCAGCATGTGCAAGTTTTGACTTATTCAAAAATTACGAAGATCGCGGTGACCAATTCAAGGATACTGTCAAAAAATTGATTCATGGAAGCTAAAATCACAAAATACGTCAAGGAATACTTAGTGGGCGATTACCAAATCTGGTTCATCGTTCTACTCTTAAACATCTTTGGATTGTTGATTCAGTTTTCAACAAAAAGTCGGATGACCATGAGTGGCCCCTTCGAACCTTTGACGTCGATCATCAAAACGATTGCCATTCTCCTCGCTTCATTTTACTTGATGTCGTGGATATCGCGTCAGAATTACATTAAAATCACCCGATTTAGCAACATATTCCTCTTTTTGTCCTGGGGCCTTATTCTATTTGCTTATTTCTTTGGCGAAAGCAAAGGAGGTGCCAGTCGGTGGATTAACCTTGGATTTGTATCTTTCATGCCTTCCGATATGGCGAAATTGTGCCTAACAGCAAGTCTAGCGAAAATATTCTCCACCCGACAAGCCGATCAAAGCCAATACAACATTGCGACCGCGCTTGTGATTTTGATTTTAATCGGTGTGACGTGCTTCTTAATCATGTTGTCCAATTTCTCAACAAGTATTTTGATCTTTATGACGAGTATCGTCTTGATGTTTTTCGGTCGGGTACCCATCAAATACATCAGTGGCATCGTAGGCATTGTCGCTTTTCTCGCCGTCATGGTTGTTTCTTTGGGTATTGGCCAACGTGCCGCTACGGTTCGTTCACGTATTGCAACTTTCATCACCCGTGTTAGTGAACAAGACAAATCGAAGTTGAAGGAAATGAATAGGAGTGATGAAAATTACCAAATCAACCTAAGTAAATATGCGATCTCAACAGGGGCATTAATCCCTAAAGGTCCCGGTAATAGTCAATATCGCTACTTATTGTCTCAAGCCGAATCTGACTTTATCTACGCAATTATCCTGGAAGAATATGGCCTATTCATGGGAATACTTATTCCATTGTTTTTCCTTTGGTTTATGTGGCGAGGCTCCTCCGTGATACGATACAGTGGTAAACCACTCGGCGGTTTGCTTTCAGCAGGATTAACTTTTTCAATTGTTATACAAGCGTTCATCAATATGCTCGTTGCAGTGGGTGCAGGCCCAGTAACAGGCCAACCCTTACCCATGATTTCCGCAGGGGGAACTTCACTCGTATTTACAGCAATCAGTATTGGACTTATCTTATCCATCAGCCGAGACAAGGAGATGGAAACTAAAATTTAATTACTTTGAGTATTAAACGCGTTATTATTTCAGGAGGTGGAACGGGTGGTCATATCTATCCCGCTATTGCCATTGCTTCGGCCTTAAAAGAAATTGACCCACAAATCGAATTCTTGTTTGTAGGTGCAGAAGGCAAAATGGAAATGGAAAAAGTTCCCAAAGCCGGATTCAACATCATCGGTCTACCGATTGTTGGAATCAACCGCGCACATCTACTCAAAAATCTACTATTCCCAGTGAAGTTGGCCAAAAGTCTTCGCAAAGCATTTCAAATCTTAGCCGACTTCAAACCCGATGTGGCAATCGGCGTAGGAGGTTATGCCTCCGGACCAATGTTACTTGCTGCTTGGGCAAAAGGAATTCCTTTCTATATCCAAGAACAGAATTCCTATGCGGGGGTTACCAATAAAGCCTTGAGCTCCAAAGCCAAGCAAATATTTGTAGCTTACCCGGGTATGGAAAAGTTTTTTAGCCCATCAAAATTAATCCTATCCGGTAATCCCGTGCGGAAAGATTTGATTGATATATCAGGAAAGAAGGCTGCAGCCGCGCAATTATTTGGCTTATCAGCGGATAAACCAACCATATTAATCATTGGAGGTAGCCAAGGAGCACGAAGCATCAACCACGCCATTTTGCATGGATTAGAAGCTTTGGCAAATTCAGATGTTCAAATCGTTTGGCAGACAGGTGTTAGTTTTGAGTCGGAAGCGAAAGCAGCCTGCGCAAAATTCCCAACCCTTCCTTCCTATATATCTGCCTTTATTTATGAAATGGATTTAGCCTACGCAATGGCCGACTTAGTCGTATCGCGTGCGGGAGCGTTATCCGTTTCTGAAATCTGTTTGGCAGGAAAACCGAGCATCCTGGTTCCTTTTCCAAACGCCGCAGAAGATCACCAAACGGAAAATGCCAAAAGCCTCGTGCAAGAAAATGCAGCCATATTGATACAAGATGCGCAGGCTAAAGAACAAGTGGTTCCAGCGGCACTGAAGACATTGGCAGACAAAACCTTATTGACCACCTTAGCAGAAAATAGTTTTGGCATGGGGAAACCTAAAGCAGCCAAAGAAATTGCAGAAACAATCCTTAAGAATTCTACATGCGCATAGACATCAAATTAGCGGAACTGAAACAGGTATACTTTTTAGGGATCGGTGGAATCGGTATGTCGGCCCTCGCACGCTGGTTCCTGCAAAATGGATTTCCAGTGGCGGGCTATGATAAAACGGAAAGCCCTTTAACCAAAACACTTGTTGCAGAAGGCATGGACATTCATTACAGCGATGATGTAACCTTGATTCCAACAATCTGCCTTGAAAATCCTGCGAATTGCTTATTTATTTATACCCCAGCAATTCCGGCCGATCACATGGAGAAAAACTTCTTAATCAATGCGGGGATAACACTTTGGAAACGTTCTCAGATTCTCGGCTGGATGACAGAACAAATCCCGACACTTGCCGTAGCGGGAACACATGGAAAAACGACCACTTCATCCCTGTTAACGCATTTATTAGTACATGCAAATAAGAACGTCACCGCTTTTTTAGGGGGAATTACGCAAAATTATGGCACGAATTTTATCCCCAATAAAGGGCAAGAAAATATCGTTTCCGTGGTGGAAGCCGACGAATACGATCGTTCTTTTTTAACCTTACATCCACTAGCCGCTGTAGTTACCTCGACGGATGCAGATCATTTGGATATTTATGGTGCGGCAGAACAAGTGTTGGAATCATTTCAATTATTTGTAGACCAAATTAAACCGGGTGGTTTTTTCATTCAGAAAGCGGGACTAACGCTACGAGCACCTGCGGGATCTAAGACCTTCGGTATTGAACAAGGGGATTACCAAGCACAAAATATTCGGATTGAAAACCATCGCATGGTGTTTGATATGGTATATCCGGGTGGGCGCATAACGGATATTCCGATGCGCATACCGGGATTTCATAATATTGAAAACGCATTAGCCGCCGCAGCGTTAGCGATGTATCATGGACTTACGCCGGAAGAAATTAAAGATGGAATTGCTAGTTTCAAAGGGGTTAAGCGCCGTTTTGAATACCATGTGGAAACAGCAGAACATGTCTTCATTGATGATTATGCACATCATCCCACGGAGATATCAGCCTGCTTGAAATCGGTGAAGGCATTGTATCCCAACGAAAAATTGGTCGCTATATTTCAGCCCCATTTGTTTTCGCGTACACGGGATTTCTTAACAGAATTTGGTGAGAGCTTAGCGATCGCGGATGAAATCTATCTATTGGACATTTATCCTGCACGCGAACTACCTATTCCGGGGATTGATTCAAATTTATTATTGGAAAAAATTCCAAGCCAAAACAAGCATGTAATCAGCAAAACAGCGTTTATTGAGCGCATGAAACAGGAGAAACCAAAACTTTTGGTAACAATGGGTGCAGGAGATATCGACTTGCTTTTGAATGATTTAAAAATGGCTGTAACTTCGTAGGATATTTTACCATGAGTCAGAAAATTCGCATTGATTTCGCGCGCGTCAAAAAGCTAATCACCTTGGTGATTTTAGCTGCATTGGCAATAGGTGCAATCATATTCGCGGAAATGAAAACCCGAGAAATCAAATGCACGGGAATTATCATCAAATTAGACTCTGAAAATGAACGTCCCCTACTCAGCAAGCAGGACATCAATGTCATGGTCACGAACCAAGGGACCGATTATTTTGTAGACAAGCCGCTCGATGAAATTTCTTTACATAAAATAGAACAACGCGTTAAAAAAATTCCGCTCGTTAAATCTTGTGAGGCACATCATGATTTTAGTGGAAAAATCATCATTTCTGTCAAAGAATATCGTCCTATTGCACGAATCCTGCATTTTACATCCGGAGAGTCCAATTACAAGGATCAATATGTGACACACGAAGGCAAGTTCATCGGGACGAGTTCATTGTTTACTCCCCGCGTGCTGATTGCCTCTGGCCCCTTTTTCACAGGCAAACGTAAAGATTTATTGGACGAACGTGGAAAAACCTTAATCCCCTTGTTTGAATTCATTAATAATGATGATTTCTGGCGCGCTCAGATTACACAAGTAATCGTCGCAGCCGATGGCGGTGTGGTCTTAATTCCTGCCATGGGTCAAACGTATATAGACTTTGGTTTACCCATTAAAATTGAAACCAAGTTCAAAAAACTGGCCTTGTTTTACAAGAAAATCATCCCCAATAAAGGTTGGAATACCTACCATTGGGTACACCTGAAATATAAGAATCAGGTAATTTGTGATTAATTGCCTAATTTTATATTTTAGTAGAATTCAACATACTTTTTAGTTCTTATTATATGCGAAACGATTTAATCATTGGTCTAGATATTGGAAGTTCATCTGTACGCGCGGTTGCCGGAAAGCAAACAGCGAATGGGCAGTTGGAAATCGTCGCTACTGGATCTGCAAGTACTTCCGGGTACATTTTACACGGAGAAATCGTTAATATCAATAAGACATCGACTGCCATTGCAGATGCAATCAACCAAATTGCACAAGCATTGCCAGGCAAGTCAAAAGAATATTTTTTCTCTTCAAACTTATCAGGTAGCCACATCAAGGTAACGCCGTTCACTATTTCGAAAACGCGTAAAAACCCATCGGATCCCGTTACGGTAAAGGATATTTTCGATATTACCGAAGAGGCTAAAAAGAATGTCGCAGAGAAAAACCCTTGCGTATTGCATACCTTACCAATCGGTTTTAAAGTAGGAAATCTACCGGAAACCCTAGAACCGATCGGCCAAATTGGCGCAACGATTCAAGGTAATTTCATGGTCATAACAGCCCAACTTGATAAATTCGAATTATTTAGCCGCACGTTGAAGTCGGCAGAATCAGACCATATCAAAGGGGGAAATTTATATTTCAGCCCCTTAGCAAGTTCAAGCTCCGTATTAAATGCGGAAGAAAAACAACAAGGTGTCGTTTTAGTTGACATCGGAAGCGGAACAACCGAAATTAGTATCTATCAAAACAAGCGTTTAAAACACGCAACGGTATTAAATTGGGGTGGCGATCGCATTACAGAAGATTTACGCGTCAGTTTAGACGTTACTGCTGAACATGCGGAAGCATTGAAAACGCGTTTTGGTACTGCGTTACATCGTCTAATCGATTTAAATGAAGTGGTCTTGATTCCAGGAATAGCGGGAAGAAAACCGACTCCTATTTCGGTCAAGAATGTGGCAATCATTATTGAAGAGCGCATGAAGGAATTAGCCGCGATTGTGATGGCTGAAATTCAAAAAACAACACAGGCACAATTGCTACGCGGTGGAATTGTTATATGCGGAGGTGGTGCACAATTGCCTGATTTAGATGATTTATTCCAAAAAGTAACAGGCCTAGAAACGCGCATTGGATTACCGGAAGCAACAGCTGCTTTTGGTTTAACTACGGATATTAAAGATCCTGCATTTGCAACTTCGATTGGATTGGTTCAAGTGTACTTTGACCAAATCAATGCGGCCGAAGAAAGCACGGAGGAAGTACCTAATATCCCTTCCTCACAACCGAGCCCGCCAGATAAATCAAAACCAAAACCTCCAAGCATCAAAGATATCTTTGGTCGCCTAGTGGACTCTTTAGTGGGCACCGAAGGAGATGATGGCGGAAGTTATTAATCAACATAAAAAAAGGCGCTACGAATAGCGCCTTTTTTATTAGGCTTGTGGAGGTCTTTTCTTCCAGACCTTCTTCTTTCCCTTAAATCCACCACCGCTTGGTTTGAACGCTTTTGCTTCGCTCGGATTGTAAGCAGGTGTTTCTCCAAATTCCTCCGGAACGGGTGATTTCGTTACTTCCTTTTCTAACAATCGTTCAATAGCAGCAAATTTCCGTTGCTCCGCCTCAGTAATTAATGTATATGCCGTCCCTTTCGTTTGAGCACGTGCCGTCCGACCAATCCGGTGAATATAATCTTCTCCGTCATTTGGAACGTCGTAGTTGATCACTAACTCGATTTCATCGATATCGATTCCCCGACTCAAAATATCAGTGGCAACTAAGATCTTTGTTTTCTTATTACGGAAATCTTGCAATACTTGTTCGCGAACATCTTGCTCCAAATCCGAATGAATTTCCTCCACCGAGAAACGCGCACGTTTCAAATCAGAAGTCAATGATTTCACATTTTGTTTTCGTGAACAAAAAACGATCACACGCGTATAATCTTGACGCTTCAATAAATGTTTGACTAAGGCACTTTTTTGTTTCTCGTAAACCACAAAAGCCTCTTGAACAATCGCCTCAGGGGGTTTAGAAACAGCAATCGTTACCTCCACCGGATCTTGCATCAATTTCCGAGCAAGGTCACGCATTTTAGGTGGCATGGTAGCCGAGAATAAAAGGTTTTGACGCTCCTTAGGTAAGTATCCCGTAATCTTCATTAGATCATCATGGAAACCCATGTCCAACATGCGATCCGCCTCATCCAAGACCAAATACTTCACATGTTTTAAATCTACATATCCCATATTTAAATGGGCGATCATACGACCTGGCGTACAAACGACCAACTCAACGCCAGAAGTTAAAGCTGTCTTTTCCGTCGTAAACGAATTGCCATCGCCTCCGCCATAAACAGGCATGCAACTTACATTCGTAAAGTACCCCAACCCTTCCATGTTACCGGCAATTTGAACGGCAAGTTCGCGGGTAGGAACAATAATCAAGGCATTGATGTGATTTTCGGAATGCTCTTCCGTTAATAATTTATGGATAATCGGCAACAAAAATGCCGCCGTTTTCCCTGTACCAGTCTGTGCCGATGCTAAGACATCGCGTCCGGCTAAAATAGGCTTCATCACCTGCTCTTGCACAGGTGTGGCCGTCTTGTAGCCCATGGATTCGATCCCTTCTAATAATTTTTCGGCTAAGCCTAGTTCTTTAAATGTCAAAATGTTTTTGTTTATATGTACAGTCACTAGTCGCTAGTCACCAGTCGCAATGAAATTTATATTCGATTACCCACCACCTCTTCACTCTTAACTCTTCACTCTTAACTCTTCACTCTTAACTCTTAACTCTTCACTCTTAACTCTTCACTCTTCACTCTTCACTCTTAACTACCTAAAACCCCAACTCCTTCTCAATCAACTGAATCAATATATGTATCACCTTGATATGTATCTCTTGAATCCGATCGGCATAACCGAAGTGATCTACACGCACCTCAAAGACATTATCAAAGGCAGCTAGTTGGCCACCATCTTTTCCTGTCAATAAAACTACGGCCATTCCTTTCGCTTGTGCAGCCTTCACCGCCTCAATAATATTGGCGGAATTACCACTGGTGGATATCCCAAACAGGACATCTCCGGCATTTCCTAATCCCTCAATGAAACGGGAAAAAACAAAATTATAGCCAAAATCATTGCTCACACAAGAAATGTGGGAAGGATCCGAAACCGCCATCGCAGCTAATGCTGGACGGTTTTCACGGTAACGTCCCGACAACTCTTCAGCAAAATGCATCGCATCGCAATGGGACCCTCCATTTCCACAAGCAATAATTTTATTGCCCTGCTGGAGTGCTCCCACTAAACATTTCGCTGCATTTTCAATGGATTCTATTTTAGCAGGATTGCTAAAAAATTGATCTAAAACCTGTTGGGCTTCCTGAAGATTGGCTTGAATAATATCTTTCAATTGCTTTTAATTTTGCACAAAGATACGCATAATTTAAAAATCCCCACCGGCTCCGCCTCCACCAAAATCTCCACCTCCAAAACCGCCGAAATCAAAGCCTCCACCTCCGGATGAACCTCCTCGGTCATAACCGCCACCACCTAGAAAAATAGGTGGAAAAAACATGCCGCCACCACGTGATCCTGGATTCGAACCGCCACCCTTATTTTTGATGGCACGAATGATGTTAATAATGATAATAATCAAGAAGACGATAATAAACACAGGAATTCCGGATGGCTCGTCAGAACCTTCCG
>JBDLUL010000008.1:0-26464 GCA_039805345.1 Bacteroidota bacterium
AGCAACAATCGCGAAGTCAGCCTCCTCTTTTAGTAAACCATAAGTGGCACTTTGATTATCGTTTGTTGCGTAGCAGAGCGTATCTCGGGTATCTGCAAAATGTTCTGTGATTTGTTCAGGCTGTAATTGATAATATTGGATGATTACGTCGCGCAAATAATCAACAATTTCTTGCGTATCGGTCGCTAACATGGTGGTTTGATTGACAACACCTATACGCTCCAAATCAGTTTCAGGATTAAAACCTTTGGAAAACTGCCCTTCAAATTCATCGTAAAACTCATCCGCTAACTTTTCTTTGCGAATGTATGGAGCCAATTGTTGCGCTTGTTGGAAATCCTTAATTACCAATGTAGGAGTCACCGACTGCGAATGTGAAAAAGTAGCCTTGGTCTCTTCGTGACTTGGCTTTCCATGCACGATTACGGAATAAGATTTTTGACCAATGGCACTGGCACGATTCCAAACCTTTTCCACAAAAGGGCAAGTGGTATCGTAGGCATAGGTATCAATTCCAATGGAAGCTAATTTCGCTTGAATCTCCAATGTGGTGCCAAAAGCGGGCACAATGACAATGTCTGAAGCATGCAAATCATCCCAAGGTACAATTTGGACACCCCGTGTATCTTGAATAAAGGACACGCCTCGATCCAACAAATCCTCGTTAACAGCAGGATTATGAATCATTTCAGAAAGCAAATAAATTTTCTTTCCTGGATTCTCCTCGATAATTCGGTAGGCTGTCTCAACTGCATTTTCCACGCCATAACAAAACCCAAAATGACGAGACAAATAGACTTCTACAGGTCCAAAATTAAAATGCGAAGGACGGTAGTCTTTCTTTAATTTATCGTGTAAGCGTCTTTGTTCTTTGATAGATCCAATCAAAGAACTACTAAATAAACTTGGGATTGAGAAAGACTTCATTTGAATGATTTAGACAATACAAATCTACTAATAAACGCTTAACAGGTTTAAGTGTTTTCAAAATTAGTAAACTCAATTTGGAATTAAGCATGATGCAATCAAATACCATTAAATAATTGATTTAGGTAGATGTTGTGTAGGAATGAATTGTTTATGTTAATTTTACATTTGAATTTTCAACGAAATCAACAACCCAATACGAAAAAATGAACAAGTCTACTACTGGCAAGTTTCGATTTTGGCGTTCTGTTCTATCCAATCCTTTGAGTAGTGGATTGGTTTCGTTATTCCGAAATCCAATCAGCTTTTTATACCTCGGGCTATTTATTTTTGCCATTTTAATTAACGTGGAGCATTCTTTTAGTGATGCCCCCAAGCAATCGGGTTATTTTAGCGGATCTATAGAGTTTGACAAACAACCTGCTCATACGATTAACACAACTAAAATTACAGCAAGTATTACACGCTTGGGCGAAGAACAAATTTTAGAAATTACGGCCACTAGCTTAAACGATTCAGAAACAGTTTATACCCAAATCAAGAATTTTAAAGGTGAAGGCACCTATTTTATTCCGGGTGATGGCTCCTCGTCGAACATAGGGAACCTAATTAAAGATATCAACGACTACCAAGAAAAAAATAATTTTTACGAAGCAACTCGCCCAAATGGAGCAGGGATTGCCAATGGCGTAGGTCGAGTTAATATTACAGCCTATTCAAACAATGTGATTGCAGGTGATTTAGTGTTGATTGGAAACAATCCTGCTGGCCAGCAAGCCATTTTAGGTTCCGCAAAATTCAAAGTTAACTTACAGCCTTAATGGAAATAATCGAATTTGAACCGGGATTTGTTCAAGCCGCCTGGGAAAATGTACTAGATTTTTTCGAAAAACAATTCAATAAACGCCCAAGTGATTTAGAGTCCATCCTCTTTTTAATTGGCGTTCAGGAATTAGGCATCGGACACCGGGTATTCACCAAAGAGGAAAAACAGGATTTAATGCATATTGCCACGTGCAAAGTGTTAAGCTTCAGTGGATTTTACGAACTCGAAGGGCTCGATGAAGCAGGTTGGCCGCATTGGAACTTGGTAACTCCCGTCCCGTCTCTTAATTTAAAAGAACAAGACATTCTCTTAAAGGCACATATTATCCACTATTTTGAAACCGAAGTTTTCTAAGATATGCTTAAAATCATTAGTTATAATGTCAATGGAATTCGTGCCGCTATTCAAAAAGGTTTTGTCCAATGGCTTGCGGACCAACAAGCAGATGTTATTTGCATTCAAGAGTTAAAAGCGGAATTTGATCAAGTAGACACAAATGAAATCGAACAATTAGGCTATTCGGTTCATTGGCATTCGGCACAAAAAAAAGGTTATTCCGGCGTTGCGATATTTACAAAACTGCAACCCAAACATATTGAAATAGGCTGCGGCATTGAAAAATATGACTTTGAAGGTCGGGTACTCCGACTGGATTTTGACAACTTTTCGGTGATGAGTGTTTACATGCCCTCGGGATCGAGTGGGGAAGAGCGTCAAGCATTCAAAATGGAGTGGCTCGCTGATTTCCAAGATTATATTCAAGCCCTACGCCAAGAAATTCCACATTTAATCATTTCAGGCGATTACAATATTTGTCACCGCGCGATTGATATTCATAATCCCAAGGGAAATGCCAATAGTTCCGGTTTCCTTCCCGAAGAAAGGGAATGGATGGAATCATTTGTGCAAAACGGCTTTATAGATACCTTCCGACATGTCAACCCGGAACAAGCACACGCTTATTCTTGGTGGAGTTACCGTGCTGGCGCACGGGGGAAAAACTTAGGGTGGCGGATTGATTACCACATGGCGAGCGAGGCGCTAAAAGAGCGTATTGCAAATGCTTATATACTACCTGATGCCATGCATTCAGACCATTGCCCAATCGTACTAGAACTAAACCCAGCTTAATATGCACTTCGAAAAACATGTATTCATTTGTGCCAATGACAAAGATTCCCCAAAAAAATGTTGTGGGTCTGGTCATGGCATGCAATTAATTGAGGCATTTAAAGCCGCTTATGCAGCTGCAGGAAACCCGTCGAAAATTCGTGTTCAACGTGCAGGCTGTCTTGATTTTTGTGGAAAAGGGCCCGCGATGGTGGTTTATCCCGAGGGTGTATTTTATGGCAACGTGCAATTAGAGGATGTGGAAGAACTTACTCAAAAACATTTAATCGAAGGCGAAATTGTCACTCGCTTGCAAATCGGATAATTCCTCACGTATGCAATATCGCTTTTACCCTACCCTACTGAATTCTTTTTCGCTTTATCTGCAGCAATCCCGCGATTCCGCTGGTAAAATCATTGTAGATGAAATCGAAATGATCGAACGGATTAATCGGGTAAAAAAGCCAACGACCAAAGCCCAACAAAAAGGAATGGATTTTGAACGTGCTGTTATATTGGGAGAAGACGAGGAGTTATTTGCAGAAGGGATTATTGATCAAGCCCGTGCATTGATTCCAGAAAAATATAAAACGCAATATTACGTTGAGTCCCGCTACAAAAACGCAATGATTTATGGTTATGTAGATGGGGTAGGCGATCAAGTAGCTTTTGATTTAAAAAGCACCTCTTATTATGAGCCTGGCCGATTTGCGAAAAACCACCAAAACCTCTATTTGCTAGGATTACAAAAATTAGGCATCGAACAATTAGATTATGTGATCACCGATTTTAAAGCGGTATACAAGGAAACGTATTATTTAAATCAATATGATTTCAGTCCACTTTACGCACAAATCGAACAATTTCAAGCCTTCCTAGAAGAGAATAAAAAATTCATTCGCGACAAAAAGATATTTGACCGCAAATCGAATGACAACCAATTGTCCTTATTCGAATAAATTCAGTAGCTCTGGCAATTGGCTAATTTGAATTTTCGCATCAACCTTTTCATTCCGGAAATTTAAATGAACAGCCGTAATACCGACCGCTTCGGCAGCCTGTACATCAATAATAGGATGATCCCCGACCATGATAACTTCAGCCGGTAAGCACTTCGCTTGTTCAAGTGCAAACTCAAAAAATTGTGCGGCAGGTTTTTTACACCCAGCAACTTCCGAGGTAATGATGCGTTCGAAAAAATGGGTCATACCTACACCTGATATTTTCACATGCTGAATATCGTCAAATCCATTCGTTAATATATACAGGGGGTAGTTGGCTGAAAGTGTTTCGATGACCTGAAAGGCATCGGGAATTAGATGTGTTTTTCGCGGAGTTCGATCAAGATACATATCAGAAAACAAAGCTGCGTCCCCTTGAATGCCTAATGCCTCAAAAAAACGCACAAAACGCGTATCTCGCAGTGTTTTTTGGTCAATTCGTCCATGCTGGTAATCATCCCACAAAGCATCATTAATTCGTTGGAATTCCTGCCATATCACGTTTGGACTATGTGAAATAGTATCCCAAAGGGTTAATTCTACGAATAATTCCTGAATTACTTCGGAGGCATTGCGATCATGATCCCAAAGCGTATGGTCCCAATCAAAAAAAATGGCTTTTGGACTAAATTTCATCGAACAAAGGTAATAATAAGCTACCTTTGTCCCTATTAATTTTAGACAAGCCATGGAGCACCAATTACAATTAAAAAAACCCTTAGCTTTTTTCGATTTAGAGACCACCGGCATCCAGGTGAATAAAGATCGAATCGTTGAAATATCGATTGCAAAGGCCAATATTGACGGGACGGTTG
This sequence comes from Bacteroidota bacterium, assembly GCA_039805345.1. Classification (GTDB taxonomy): domain Bacteria; phylum Bacteroidota; class Bacteroidia; order Cytophagales; family Spirosomataceae; genus Aquirufa. The sequence goes on from JBDLUL010000008.1 coordinate 4,680, forward strand.
ATATCAAAACGCGTCGCGTTAATCCAGGTATCCCGATTCCTTTGGAAGCATCATTAGTTCATGGCATTTATGATGCAGATGTGGCAGAGGAACCCAACTTTAAGCAAGTGGCAAAATCTTTAGCAGGTTTTTTGGATGGTTGTGATTTGGCAGGTTTCAATTCGAATCGCTTTGATGTACCGATGCTCGTAGAAGAGTTTTTTCGGGCTGAAGTTGATTTCGACATGAAAAACAGAAAGTTAGTAGATGCTCAACGTATATTTCACATGATGGAGCCGCGGAATTTAACTGCAGCTTATCGTTTTTACTGTGACAAAGAATTGGTGGGTGCTCATGGGGCGGAAGCCGACGTATTAGCAACCTTGGAAGTATTAAATGCCCAAGTAAAACGTTATGCAGAAACTGCGCTCAAGGATTCTGAAGGCAAAGAATACTTCCCTATTCAGAATGATGTCAGCAAGTTACACGAATTGAGTACATCGAACTCCATTGATTTCGCAAACCGCATGGCTTATAACAAAGATCAAGTTGCGGTGTTTAATTTCGGTAAGCACATCGGTCGGCCTGTATTAGAGGTATTAAAATCAGACCCATCCTACTATGATTGGATGATGAAAGGGGATTTTCCGATGGACACGAAACGTAAATTAACCGAAATTAAATTACAAGGTTTTCAACGCTAGGGGCTTAAGAATTCAGTTTAATTCGTATTTTTGTCCCGCATAAATGCATTCCAATTTATAACTATGCAATCGATTCCAGAAGTATTACGTACGATTCCGCTCACGCATTACATTTTATTTAGTTCTGCCCTTTTTTGTATCGGAATTTTAGGAGTTTTGACACGTCGCAATGCGATTATCGTGTTCATGGCCATTGAACTTATGTTAAATGCTGTCAACTTATTACTGGCCGCTTTCTCATCGTATTATGCTGATCCTGCTGGACAGATTTTCGTATTCTTCATCATGGCGGTCGCTGCAGCTGAAGTAGCTGTGGGTCTTGCCATCATCGTGATGATTTACCGCAATATTCAAAGTATTGATATTGGCGTACTTAATAAAATCAAAAACTAATTAAGCGCCACAATCCATCAGAATTCTTATGTCATTATTCTATTTAATTCCCTTGTTACCGTTTCTTGGCTTTGCCATTAATGGTTTGGCATACCCTAAACTGAGTAAATCCGTTGCAGGTATTATCGGCACAATTCCTCCTTTGGTGGCTTTTGCGTTATCGCTCCAACTGTTTTTAAACTTTGATGGCCAAGCACAAATTTATACCCTAGCCGAATGGATTAAGGTGGGAACCTTATCGATCCCTTTTGAATTCCAGGTAGACCAATTATCCCTCTTAATGCTTTTAATTATTACTGGGGTAGGAACGTTGATCCATGTGTATTCGATGGGTTACATGGCACACGATGCAGGTTTCGGTAAGTTTTTTGCGTTTTTAAATCTCTTCGTATTCTTTATGTTGATCTTGGTGTTAGGTGCCAATTTCACCGTATTGTTTATCGGCTGGGAGGGCGTAGGGCTATGCTCTTACCTTTTGATCGGTTTCTGGAATCAGAAAAATAGCTATGGGGACGCGGCGCGCAAAGCCTTCATCATGAACAGAATTGGTGACTTAGGGTTCCTAGTGGGTATATTCTTATTGATCCAAAATTTCAACACGACGAATTACCAAACCATTTTTCAGGAAATTGCTTCTGGTAACGTACCTGAGAATGTAGGCTTAATCGCTTTCTGCTTGTTCATCGGTGCGATGGGTAAATCAGCCCAAATTCCCCTATTTACTTGGTTGCCCGATGCGATGGCTGGCCCGACTCCCGTTTCGGCTTTGATTCACGCAGCGACCATGGTTACTGCTGGTATTTACATGGTGATCCGGGCCAATGTGATTTTTGAATTAAGTCCAGAAGTATTGCATTTTGTTGGTTGGATTGGATTAGCAACTGCCCTATTAGGTGCTGCTATTGGTCTTTTCCAAAATGATATTAAGAAGGTGTTGGCTTATTCGACAGTCTCACAACTAGGATATATGTTCATGGGCTTAGGTGCATCTGCTTACACGGCATCATTCTTCCATGTAATGACACATGCATTCTTTAAGGCCCTTTTATTCTTGGGTGCAGGTTCTGTGATTCATGCCATGTCAGATGAACAAGATATTCGTAAGATGGGTGGATTGAAATCCAAAATGCCTATTACTTACATTACATTTTTATTAGGTACCATTGCGATTGCGGGTATTCCTCCCTTTGCAGGTTTCTTCTCGAAAGATGAAATTTTGGCACATTTATATCACCATGATTTTGCCATGTGGTGTTTAGCGATCGTAGGCTCAGCCCTAACGTCCTTTTACATGTTCCGTGTATTTATCTTAACCTTCTTTGGTGATTTCAGAGGAACTGAGGCGCAAGCACATCATCTACATGAATCCCCATTGTCAATGACTTTTCCGTTGATGGTTTTAGCCCTTTTATCTGTAATCGGTGGCTTGATTAATTTACCACACTTTGCAGGAGGCAATGAATTCTTGGCACATTGGTTAGCACCTATTTTGCCGGCAACTGGTGAAGCATCTGAAGTTTCATTCCTAAGCTTAGAAATGGGAGCTCCTTTACTAGCTGCATTCTTGCCAGCATTTTTTGCCATTTATTTGTTTGGCGTACAAAAATCGGTTCCGGCCGCTGATGAATCTATTTCAGGAATCCAAAAAGTGATTTACAATAAATTCTACATCGATGAATTGTATGATGTGATCATTGTAAAACCAATCACTGTGTTGGGTAATTTCTGTTTCCAAGTCGTAGAATTCTTGGTCATTGATTTGATTGTAGAAGGAGTAGGCAGAATCGTTACATATGCTTCTTCGGAGTTCCGCCGCATTCAAACAGGAAATGTCGGTTACTATATTTTCATCATGGTCATATCCATTGCTGTCATTCTCGCTGTGAGTTTACGCACATGGATCTTGTAATTTAAAATAGAACAAAAAGGTATGTTATTACTATTTATACTTTTATTTCCATTGGTATTGGGTGCTGGCTTAATGCTAGCAAAACCAAGCAAACCATTTGCAATCGCGCTAGCGGGCTCCATACTTGAAGCCATTGCAATCGCCTATGCATTGTGCCCAGCTGAATCTGGCGGATTGCAATTTAGTCAAGCATGGATTCCTGAAGCAGGCATCAGTTTTACCCTGTGGATCGATGGAATCAATGGAATATTGATTGGCTTAACGGGATTATTGATTCCATTTATTATTGCCTCAACCAATAATTCGGATAAGTCAGAAAACGCATCTTATTTAGGATTGATCCTTGCGATGCAAACTGCCTTATTAGGTGCATTTTTAGCCAAAGATGCTTTCTTGTTTTATTTCTTTTTTGAGGCATCCCTTTTACCAATCTACTTTCTTGCTGCGCAATATGGCGGAGAAAACAGAACAGCGATTACATTCAAATTTTTCGTTTACACCTTATTCGGGTCCCTATTTTTATTGATTGCCTTAATCTACGTGTATTTACGCACACCCGGAGAAACGCATTCTGCCGACATTGAAACCCTATATTTGACTGCGCGCAACTTAAGTGCAGAACACCAAGGTTTCTTATTTTTAGCCTTCTTCATTGCATTTGCAATCAAAATGCCTGTGTTCCCCTTTCATACTTGGCAACCTGACACCTATACAACCTCACCCGTACAAGGAAGTATGTTATTAGGCGGTATCATGTTGAAAATGGGTACTTACGGTATGATCCGTTTAGTCATCCCGATGTTTCCTTTGGGAATTGCACAATGGGGATTAACTGTCTCTATTTTATCCATTATTGGAATCATTTATGGTTCTGTGATAGCGATCCAACAAAAAGACGCGAAACGTTTATTAGCCTATTCATCCTTTGCACACGTTGGCTTAATGGCTGCAGGAATCATGACACTGAGCGTCGATGGAATTCAAGGAGCATTATACCAAATGCTTTCACATGGAATCAATTTGGTAGGCCTTTTCTTCGTGATTGAAGTCATAGAACGTCGTACAAAAACGCGCGAATTAGCCCAATTAGGAGGCATTACCCAATCTTCCTACGTGCTAACGGTTGCATTTATCGTATTAAGCTTAGGCTCAGTAGCCTTGCCATTAACAAACGGTTTCATTGGCGAGTTTTTATTACTAAAAAGCGTCTTCGACCAAGAAATGTATTTAGGAATCATTTCTGGAATCACCATTATTTTGGGCGCCGTTTACACCTTACGATTGATTCAAAAATCAATATTTGGTAATGTATCCAAAGTAACGAAGGACTTAGAAGATTTAGTGTTAGGAGAAAAATTAGTATTAATACCCTTAATCCTCTTGGTCATTTTGGGCGGTTTATTCCCTCAATATGTATTATCCTTTAGTGCAGCGAGTGTAGAAAAACTTGTTGCATTATTAAACTAAGCGGAAATTTAACAACAGCAAAGCAGAATTATGACAGCTATCATTGCTTTATCATTATTTGGAATCAGTAACCTATTTTTAGGATTTTGGTTATCGCGTAAAATGATCCAACAAATCACCATGCTTTTCCTCGCAATCGGAATTGGCATCACGTTGACAGATTGGAATCATGAATTTTTATGGTTTGGCAATATGTTCCGTACCAACAACACGTCGATCAACTTCAGTATCATCATTCAACTAGCCGCATTTTTTGTGGTAGCATTTTCGAATGCCTTCGGCCAGGATGACGAGCATACGCATCCGGCAGAATACTATGCCATCATGCTATTCTCTACGGTAGGAGCGATTATCATGGTGTCATTTGACCACCTAATGATGTTATTTGTGGGACTTGAGATACTCTCGGTTGCTATGTATGTATTGACGGGATCAGATAAGCGCAACTTACGTTCCAATGAAGCAGCCATTAAGTATTTCTTGATGGGTTCTTTTGCAACAGGGATTTTATTGTTTGGGATGACATTAGTGTATGGAGCAACACGTACATTCTATATTTCTAACTTAACAAATGTCATCGCGAACACGGCTCCAGAATCAATGCCATCATTCCTTTATGCGGGTGTTTTGTTAATGTTGGTCGGCATGCTATTCAAAGTGTCCGCTGCACCTTTCCATTTCTGGACGCCAGATGTATATGATGGGGCACCTACCATCTTTACGATGTTTATGTCAACCGTTGTGAAAACAGCAGGTTTCGCAGCTATTTATCACATCTTCGCAGGTGTATTCGGCGGATTGTATTCGACCTGGGTAATGCCACTTTACTTCATCTCCATGTTAACCTTGGTGATTGGAAATGTGACGGCGGTGTACCAACAAAGCATCAAACGGATGTTGGCATATTCAAGCATTTCACACGCCGGATACATGCTATTGACTGTTTCGGCAAGACAAGCCAGCTCCACTTCAAGCATTTTGTTTTATTCATTAGCCTACACGTTAGCAACCTTAACAGCATTTGCCGTATTTAAATTGGTTGCTGAATATCAAACAGGTCGAACAGAAAAGCCAGCGAATTTCCAATCCTTTGAAGGCTTAGCAAAGAACAATCCCTATTTAGCATTTTGCTTTACGGTTTCCTTGTTATCCTTAGCAGGTATTCCATTAACAGCTGGATTTTGGGGAAAATTCTTCGTGTTCACAGATACATTTAATCGCAACATCGTTTATCCAATCATCTTGGCCATATTGATGTCGGCGGTAGGTATTTATTATTATTTCAAGGGAATTATCGCTGTATATTTTAAGCAAGGAGATATTCAAAAAATAGAAATAAGCACGCTTTACCAAGTGGCCTTAGGTTTAACTACCTTGGGAACATTGGTATTAGGCTTATTCCCAAACATCGTTAAAAGCCTATTTTAATTGAAGCAAAAATCAGAACTCTTTAATCGAAAAGATTTAATCGCCTATTTCCTGATTGCAGGAACGGGTGCACTGATTCAATTATTAGCCGGCGCTTTGCTGAAAGACTGGTTTCATTTAGCGTATGAAACGACCATACTTCCTGCCTATTTTATATCGTTAATTGCCGGATTTATCCTAACCAAATTGTTTGCATTCAATGCTCGTCAGTCCCAACAGACGCGCAGGGAAATGATCAAGTTCATGATGGTGGCTACTTTTTCCGGTTTTGTAACCTGGGGATTTAGTATCCTTCCGTACCACTTCATTCAAGCTGAATACAACGATTTGTTCTTTCAAATCCCCTATTCATTTAAAAAGGTAAACGTTACCCAGATCAGTACTACGCTGAATGGCATGGGATTCAGTTTTGTCTCAAACTATGTTTTGCACAAAACATTCACCTTCAAGAGTAGTGGTTTTTACGACCGTTTCAAGGACCTAATTAAATAGAATCCGAAAGTCTTAACGCGCTAGTATTAGATTAATCTTAATTTTCTTAAGAATTCACATGGCCCACAAGCGCCATATGGGGCATTTTCACTAAAATTTGCCCCAATTCTTAAAAAAATCTTAAAATTTTCGATGGATTGTTTGCAAATAAAAATATATCACGTAGTTTTGTAGCTCAAACCTTAAAATATTACAAAAATGAAAAAAGTATTCGCTTTAGCTTTCGTTGCTGGTATGGTAACTTTAGCATCTTGTGGTGAGAAAAAAACTGAGGCTGCTGCTGATTCAGTTGCTGCTGATACAGCTGCTGCTGCACCAGTTGATACTGCTGCTGCTGATACAGCTGCTGCTGACACTGCTGCTGCTAAATAATTTTAGCCAGTCTCACAAAAGAGTCCTTCGCATGCGAAGGACTTTTTTTATGCCCATCCATGAACAAAAGCAGAAAAATAACATCATTCCTGGACCACTTTCCTCCCAAAGTGGCAGAATACTGTTTTAATCTGTGGGATGAACATCGCTTTGACTTTATCGTCTCAAAAAAACGAGATTCTAAATTGGGGGATTTTCGCTATGCCCCTGATAAAGGCTATCAAATTACGGTCAACAACAATTTAAATCCCTATGCATTTCTTGTGACGTATTTGCATGAGGTGGCACACCTTATCACTTACCTTAAATTCAAGAACAAGGTTAATCCCCATGGACAGGAATGGAAAGATGCATTTCTTGAATTATTTGATCCATTACTTGACCCAGAATTATTGCCTAGTGAATTAGTCCATGTACTAAAAGCCTATTTGAAAAATCCAGTTGCTACATCCAATGGGTTTACCCCCTTAGTGGAAACACTGAAAAAATTTGATGCCCCCACGGAACAAGAGCCAGCCATATTGCTATTCAACCTCCAGGAAGGAACAATATTCAAATTAAAAAACCTCATCCTGAAGAAAGGGAAACTACGCAGAACCCGCTACATTTGCCAAGAAGTAAATACCGGCAAATTATACCTCGTCGCTAAAAATGCACAAGTACAAACAAGCGAAGCATAACCTTAATTCAATCCTGCTTTTGTTGGTGTTTTTTGTGTTTGCCATACAAGTTCATGGGCAAACGAGTTCCCCACTCCAACAAGGCAAATGGATTAAATTGGCTGTTACGCAGTCGGGGTTCTACCAAATTAATGCTGCTTGGTTAGCGAAACACAACATTGAAAACAGTGGGCCTGATAAAATCACTATCTACACAGCCCATTCGGGCATGTTAAATCCCCTTGATTCCTATCAAACGGGAATGATGAAGGAAATCCCTGCATATTACCAGTCGGGAACGAACAAGACATGGAGCGTGTTATTTTGGGGCGATTCTCCGCATTCGATTCGACAAAAGGCAACTTGGGAACAAGAAACAAATCTCTATAGCGATTCGACATTTTATTTTGTCCAAATCGATGCCCCTAAAACGAATCCAATCAAAGAAATTGAAAACTCGCTTGTAGGTACTCCCAATTTGCCCTACGCCTGGGCATTAAAACATTATGAACCCGAAACCTATAATCTACTTCAATCAGGCCAAACTTGGCTAGGCGATGCATTCTACGGCAATTCAACGAAAGTTATCCAATACACGTTGGCCGATTACTTGGCGGGACAGGCTGCTAACTTGAAAATCAAATTCTATTCCGCGAGTGTTTCGCCAAGCACCTTTTCCATTCCGATTCTTGGCAAGTCCATCGCCATGTCTCCCATACTAGGAGGTCGATACGACCAAAAAGCGACGAGTGAGGAACTAAACTCCTGGGTAAAGCCTGTATTAAGCAACAATTCATGGAATTGGCCTATCAATTTCCAAAGTACAGGAGGCACAGGCTATTTGGATTACATCAGTCTACTGTACCCCAAAAGCTTTGACGGAAATCATGAAAATCCCCTCTACTTGTTACCCAATACATCGGACTCCTTACTTCACATCCAAATTGCGAATTTGCGATCAAGCCAACAAATCTGGATTAATAATGGCGGCTCAACATGGCAAAAACTGGCAAAAAATACAGGTTTTAGCTATTTGTTTCGTCCCAACAGTCGGCTGGCAATTGCCAATCTAGAAAAAGCCAACGAACCCAACTTTTGTGGGTTCGTAAACAATCAAAATGCATTTGATCTCCCAGTAGATACGAAATTAGTCATCCTGTCAAGTCCAATTCTTGAAACTGCAGCACGTAGCTTAGCAAGCTATAAAACCATAAAACGAAAAATCGTTGCGAAAAATATCACCACTAAAGCCATCTACCATGATTTCAGCGGAGGAAAACAAGATGTTACCGCATTGCGAAATTTCATCCGGTATCAATTTCAAAAACCGGGCTCTAAACTAAAATATGTAATTTTATTGGGTGACGCGTCCGTTGATTACAAAGGTCAGAATGCCGTTTCTACCGCGCTGGAAAAATCCTGTTTCGTCCCAACCTATCAGAGTGAAGAGTCCTTTCATCCCCTGTTAAGTTATGCAAGCGACGACTATTTTGGGATAGATGCTGCAAGTACATGGAAAGAAGGTGATCCAATAAACGTGGTAATTGGCCGAATTCCAGTTAAGAGTCCGCAAGAAGCCACCATGTTTATTAACAAATTGGTAGATTTTGAATCTAAACAACTCGAAAGCACGCCACGATTTGCTTGGGTAGCCGATGATGGTGATTCCAACATTCACATGCAGGATGCAGAAGATTTCTCAAATACGCTACAGAAAGCCCTAATACCCGGGCTTCAATCAAAGGTCTATTTGGATCAATATCCGATGCAATCATTAAACGGAAGCTACACAAGTCCTACAGCAACACAAGCCGTCCTAAAACTATTTGAGGAAAATGCAGATTTTATTCATTTCATGGGCCATGGATCGGAAAGCGGATGGACCGACGAGAAAATTCTGACCACAAATGAGCTAGTTAAACTCAAAAACAGCAATCATTTACCTATTCTACTTACAGCTACCTGCCAATTTGGGCGATTTGATGACCCTAATATCCTATCGGGAGGAGAAGTTAGTTTATTGTCTGATCAAGGAGGTGCCATTGCATTAATTAGTACGACAAGACCCGTATTCCAAAGCAGTAACTACCTCTTTGGCCAAGCATTTTACCAGGCCATGATTGCGAATAAAGAAAATGCAAGGTATCGCTTGGGCGATTTATTCCGCGATGCAAAAAATACGAGCCAAACGGGCACAATCAATCGAAACATTCAGTTAATCGGAGATCCTACCCTCGCCCTACCTTGGACAACCCAAGGTTTGCAAATGACACTAGATACCACTAGACAAGAAATTAGTCTAACGGGATTAATGGCCAAAGGAACTAACCTTCAGGTAGCACTTTACCGCATGAGTGATGCTCAAAAGACATTGGGAACAAAAAATACGGCTTTTCAATACACTCAGATGAGTCCCATTTTATGGAAATCAGCAGGCATAAGCACAAGTACCTCACTGAATATCAGCATTAAAAATATGCCAAGCTTATCGCCAGACCAAAAATATCAGCTTCATGCCTGGACAGTAGGGTCGACGATAAAACAAGCAGCCGCTATTGAGTTAGTTCCATGGCAGCACAAGCAAAGAGCAGAAAATATTGCCCCATTCATGCGCCTTGAATTTCCCGATGAGGATGTAAAGGCAACAAGTCCTAACCCCAAGTTGAAAATTTCAGTCGCTGACAGCTCCGGCTTGGTATGGCAAAATACTATGGGCAAAATAGCTTACCTCGTCTTAGATGACAGCGTTCGAATCGAATTAGCCAGTCATTTTATTCCATTCCTAAGTAATCCAAACCGCGGTGAAATCAACATTCAATTGAAATCACTTGCACCAGGACTGCATAAAATTCAAGCATTTTGTTGGGACATCTACAATAATTACACCGAAGCCTCGTTAAGTTTCCAAGTAAAACAATCCGGTGTAGAATCTTTAAGCGGGTATATCTATCCGAATCCTTTAGGTCCGACATTCCACTTTGTTTTTGATCAGGAAAAGCCCTGGAATTTAATGCCCTATGAAATTCAAATTTATGACCTTTTAGGGCAATTAATAATGACCAAGAAAGGCATAAGTAGCTATCATGAAGAAAATAAAGGCAAGATTGTATTTGACTGGCAAGCAGATGAGTATAGGCAATTTAATTCACCTATGATTATACAGATTCAATTGAGTGACACCTTAACAAATGAAATTAAAACGTTCCGTATCAAAACAAGTACCCTAAAATAAGTTTTCATATTTTTTTTGCATATCCCACATTCATTATCCTAAAAATTGCCTATTTTTGACTTTAGCTTTTTTGAATAGAAAGACTCTCTTATAATTAATATACAATGACAAAGAATTATTCAATTTTCCACAAAGCGCTATTCACAGCATTAACTGTTTGCTTCGCAACAGTAGCTTATGGCCAAACATTGGTTTCTGGACAATTAAATTCAGGCAGAATTCCAACACCAACGATGTTGTTTTTAAATGTGGCTCCAGATGCTCGCTCAGCAGCTATGGGAGATGCAGGTGTTGCTATTTCATCCGATGTAAATGCGATTTATTGGAATCCAGCAAAATTAGCTAGCGCAGATAAAGATTTAGGATTTGCAATCTCATACACGCCATGGTTACGTAACCTGGTGAACGATATGGCATTGTATAACATTGCTGGTTACAAGAAAACAGCGAAAGACCAAGCATTCGGTTTTTCAATTAACTATTTCGACCAAGGCCTTTTCCAAGCTACTTTAGCGAATGGAACGAGTGCAGGAAATTTCAACTCGAAAGAATACGCATTGTCTTTAACACATGCGAGAAAACTTTCTAACAGCCTATCATTAGGTGTTAACTTGAAATACATCAACTCAAATTTATTAGGAAACTACCAAGGAACTTCTGGAACAGGAGTTGCGATGAAGCCAGCACAAACAGTTGCAGCTGACATCGCTTTATACTGGAACACAAACTCTGAGAAGAACTGGAAATATACCTATGGTTTAGTTCTTTCAAACATTTCAGGTAAGGTATCTTACGGTGGAGCAGAGAAAAACTTCATCCCAACAAACTTACGTGCGGGTGTTGCAGCCGTGAAAGAAATCGACGACAAAAACAAATTGACGTTTACATTAGATTTCAACAAGTTGATGGTTCCTACACCACAATCCATTGATGCGAATGGAAACAAAATTGGTACAGACCCTACAACAACTTCAGCAATCGGCGGTATCTTCGGTTCATTATTTGATGCTCCCGATGGATTTGGAGAAGAGTTGAAAGAAGTGACAACTTCATTAGGTGCTGAATATTTATTCAACAATACATTTGCAATTCGTGGTGGTTATTTCAACGAAAGCGAAATGAAAGGAAATCGTAAATACTTCACGATGGGTGTTGGGTTTAAATTAGACCAAAAATACGGTTTTGACTTTGCTTACTTAGTTCCTACAGGTACAAGTAGCCCATTAGCTAATACCTTACGCGTGACTTTGTTGGCAGCGATCAACAACGACAACGGTAAAAGATAATTAAACAAATTTCTTGTTTGACAAATGACATTCCCACCGGAATGTCATTTGTTTTATAGACCTATTATATGCTGAATCGAACCATTGCCCCTGTAGCTTATCCGATTGAACTCATTAAATTCCCAGCTATCACTACGACGAGCTTATCCAATGGCATCGAGATGCAATCCTTGTCACTAGGCGAACAAGCTGTGTTCAAACTGGAATTTACGGTAGCCGCAGGAGCAAGTGCGGCTGAAAAGGCTGGAATCGCGAGTCTAACAAGTTCTTTAATGAAACGAGGAACCAAGCAACGCGATGCAACCGCAATCCATCAGCTATTCGATTACTATGGTGCCTTTTGGGACGTACAAACGAGTTTAGATCATGCAACCTTTGTCTTGTACGGACTAAGCAAACACCTAAAATCCCTCTTGCCCTATGTGCTGGAAATCATTCAAGAAGCAACTTTTCCTGTTGAGGAATTTGAGAAAGAAATTGCCATCGAGGTACAGAAAAACAAATTAAATTGGCAAAAAACGGCCTTTTCCGCGAGCCAATTGTTACGCCAACAGCTCTTTGAGGGAGATCCATATGGCCGTATTTCTACACAAGAGAGCATTGAATCCATACAGCAAACAGACCTAACAAATTTTCACCAACAATACTGGCTGGGCAATATGCCGCAAATCTTCCTTTCGGGAAAAATCAGTCAAGATGAACTCGAGGCCGTTCGAAGCACTTTTGAACAACTAGAGACGAATCCCGGCAAGCCTCCTCATGCGTTTATACCAAGCCAGGTTACGGCTAAAGTTACACAAGCGTATCGCGAAGAAGCACTTCAATCATCTATCCGTTTGGGGAAACTATCGATAACACGGAATAATCCAGACTACTTTAAATTTAGCGTGCTGAATACCTTATTCGGTGGATTTTTCGGTTCTCGATTGCAAAAAAACATCCGAGAAGAAAAAGGATTTACCTATGGAATTTCCTCTTCGATTGTTCCTATGTTACGCGCAGGATATTGGGTGGTAGGTACTGATGTTGCGAACGAGAATGTAGCAGAAACTTGTGATGAAATTCGCAAAGAAATGCGTCGACTTCAATCTGAGAAAGTTGGACAAGAAGAACTCGAACTAGTCAAAAACTACCTGATGGGAAGTTTTACGGGTGAACTTACGCAAGCATTTGATATCGCCGAAAAAATCAAAGTCATTCAAATGGAAAACCTTCCCTTGGACTTTTATGATCAATTTCAAGCGCAAATTCTTGCATGTACTCCTGAAGATTTGTTGGAGCTAGCTAACAAATACCTAGACCCAACAAATCTACATGAAGTAATCGTGGGAGGTCGTTAGAAACGAGCTAATTCCCGGAATTGATTCACACGACCATCTAAATCTTGATCGGTAATTTCAAGTAAACGCTCCGTACCAAATTTCTCTACGCAGAAAGAAGCCATTGCGGAACCATAGACAATTGCTTTACGCATATTTTCGAAGGAGATATCGTCTGTTTTTGCCAGGTAACCGATGAATCCACCTACGAAGGTATCGCCTGCGCCTGTCGGGTCAAATACCTCTTCCAATGGCAAGGCTGGGCAATAGAACATATTTTCACCTTGGAACAACAAAGCTCCATGTTCCCCTTTCTTGATGATCAAGGTTTTAGGTCCCATCGCCATAATTAACTTGGCAGCTGTGCGCAAGGAGTATTGTTCAGACAATTGACGAGCCTCCTCATCATTGATACAAAGGACATCAACCATTTTCAACACCCGCTTCAAATCATCCATCGCAACATCCATCCAGAAATTCATGGTATCCATCACGATAAGCTTCGGGCGCTTTGCTAAACCTTCAATCGCTTCAATCTGAACTTGTGGCGTTAGGTTACCTAACATCAAATAATCGCAATCTTGGTAAGAAGCGGGAATAACAGGTTTAAAATCTGCCAACACGTTCAAATCCGTCACCAAGGTGTCGCGGGAATTCATGTTGTTGTGGTATTTGCCGGCCCAGAAAAAAGATTTTTCCCCTTGCTTGATTTGAAGACCATCCAAATTGATGCCTTTGGAAGTTAACGTATCCATGTAGGCTTGTGGAAAATCATCGCCCACCACCGCTACGACATTGACACGGGGCAAGAAAAAAGCAGATGATAAAGCAATATAGGTACAAGACCCTCCGATAATTTTATCGGTTTTTCCGTAAGGAGTTTCTAATGCATCGAACGCAACCGTTCCAATTGTTAATAAGCTCATATAAATGGTTTTAACCAACCTTAGGACAACGACTAAATGGCTGATCAGGATTAAAAAATAAACGATAAGTAATGTATGTTTTCTCATTTGTCGCACCCAGCTGGGAAACAAATCGAAGCATTTTCGGATTGAAATCACCGACCCAATTCATATCCATCGTCTCATACGGATAGAATGGATTTTCACGCGCAGCAGTCCGGAATCGTAAAGCGATAGCCGATTCGACACCTTTACCTTGATGATCAGGCACAACACCAAAAATCACTCCGCAGGCACGTGTCAAAGCACCACGCATTTTCAACAATAAAAATTTAATCATGCCCCACCAATTTAAACGTCCATTCAGGTGTTTAATAATCTGGTTGAGGTCAGGGATTACAATAAAAAAAGCAACCGGGTCTCCCGTTTGCGTATAGGCAAACCACAATAATTGCTCGTCAATGATCGGTTTCATGGTCTTAACCAGACGCTGGGCTTGCTCTGAACTCATTTCCTTTACCCCGGGAAACTTCGCCCAAGCCGCATTAAAAATGACCTTAAAATCCTCTGCATACTTGCTCAAATTCGACTTCTCGATATGTTGGAAAACATATTCGGGATTCTGGTATATGCGTTCAGCCTTTTCTTCAATTGCAGGCGTTACATTCGCCCCCGTAATGGATGAGACATAGACATATTGTTGAAAGTAATCCTGGAACCCGTATTTTTCAAAAAAGTCGATGTAATAGGCTTTTGTCCATGGCATTTTGTAGGTCGGTTCATACTCCCAGCCTTTGACCATCAATCCCCAAAAGCTATCTCGCTCTCCGAAATTGATCGGACCATCCATGCCTTGCATTCCCTTCGAAAGTAGCCAAGACTTACAAGCGTCAAAAAGCAAAAAAGCGGCTGATTCATCCTCGACACACTCAAAAAAGCCCATACCACCTACCGGAACTTCGTCTTTGCTTTTTTCATAAAATGCAGCTACTCGGCCTACCGCGGCTCCTTGATCATCAAACAATATCCAACGGATTGCCTCACCCTGCTTAAAATGTCCATTTTTCTTGGGATCAAATACATTCGCCACATCCGTATCCAATGGTCGAATCCAATTGGAATCCGATGCATATAAACGCACAGGTAATTGTAAAAAAATACGTTGAAGCGATTTGTCTTCGCCTACTTCCTTCAGCAACATGTATATATGATTTTCAAAAAACACACAAAGATAACACAATCTGAAAAGAATCGTTTCAATTTGTCAAAATGCTAAGTTTGGTGATTTAAAAGAATCGGCGTAATTTTAATTCCTTTTTAGGGACTCTACAAAAGCACTTAGGATTCATGCAGCCGTTAAAAATATACAACACACTCAGCCGAGAAAAAGAAGTATTTAGCCCAATTAACGCACCCCATGTGGGGCTTTATGTTTGCGGGCCGACGGTCTACAATTTTGCCCATTTAGGAAACCTAAGGACCTTCACGTCTTTTGACATCCTAAATCGTTATTTGAAATTCATTGGATATAAAGTTCGCTATGTTCGTAACATCACGGATGTCGGACATTTGGTGGGTGATGGTGACGAAGGAGAAGACAAAATTGGCAAAATGGCCAAGTTGGAGAAATTAGAACCCATGGAAATTGTTCAGCGTTACACGAATGACTTTCATGATGTGTTGACGCAATTTAATTTATTGCCTCCGAGCATTGAACCTACAGCAACTGGACATATTGTCGAGCAAATCGAAACCACAAAAATCTTATTGGATAAGGGCTTAGCCTACGAATCCAATGGTTCGATTTACTTCGATATCGAAACGTATAACAAACAAGGAGGAGACTACGGACATTTGTCGGGCCGCGTATTGGATGATTTATTAACCGAAACACGCGACCTGGATGGCGTAGGCGAAAAACGCAGCCCATTGGATTTTGCGCTTTGGAAAAAAGCATCTCCTGAACATATCATGCGCTGGCCTTCTCCTTGGGGAGATGGTTTCCCGGGCTGGCACCTGGAATGTACTTGCATGAGCCACAAATATTTAGGCGATACATTTGATATCCACGGCGGTGGCATGGACTTAAAGTTCCCACACCATGAATGCGAAATTGCCCAGGCAAAAGCAGCCCATGGCCGCGCCCCAGTACGTTATTGGATGCATACAAATATGTTGACCGTGAATGGCCAAAAGATGAGTAAATCCCTTGGAAACTCCTTTTTGCCGAGCGAATTAATTGCTGGTGCGCACCCTTTATTGGAGCAAGCATACAGCCCGATGACCGTTCGTTTTTTCATGTTACAATCGCAATATCGCAGCACGCTTGACTTCTCGAATGAAGCCTTAAAAGCTGCTCAAAAAGGATACAAGCGTATCGCGAATGGCTTACGCATCATTAAAGGCATGGAATTTGAAGCAGCCGATGCGTTTACAATCGATGCTGAGCAAGTAGCAGAAATCGATGCGGCGATTCAAGGCTGCTACGACGGAATGAATGACGATTTAAATACGGCTGTAACAATTTCACACTTGTTTACGTTATTAAAAAAGATTAACCAATTGCACACAGGCCAACTTGCTTTCTCGCAATTAGGCGAAGCAGTTTTTAGTCGCTTGAAAACAAATTACATCGACTTCCTCGAACAAGTATTAGGACTTCGCGAGGAATTCCCAGCGAATCAAGAAGCCTTGATCAAAGGGATGTTAGCATTGTATGCTTCCTTCAAAGAGAAGCGGGAATATGACAAGGTTGATGAAATTCGTGCAAGTTTTAAAGCGATGGGGCTATTGGTCAAGGATATGAAAACGCGCATTGATTGGGCATACGAAGAATAAAATTATGTTTAGAAACCTATCTCCTACCGTTCGAAATTTAATTTTCATCAATATCGCTGTGTATGTTCTTGGTGGTTTTTTACCTCAGGATTTATTGAGCTTACACTATTTCCAGGCGAAAGATTTCCATGTTTACCAGGTCGTTAGTTATATGTTTGTCCATGCGAGTTTTATGCATTTATTGGGCAATATGTTTGGCTTATATATGTTTGGCTCGTTGTTAGAACGCATGTGGGGTGCCCAACGCTTTTTGTTTTTCTATTTCTTTTGTGGCATCGGTGCGGGTTTGCTCTACATGGGCATTCAGCATTTCATCGATTTTGCCGATTTTCGTCGGGCGACAGAAATCGTTTTAAGCGACCCAAGCTCTATGCATTTATATGATTATGCACAACACTATCAAGTAATTTCATTACCAGACGGCAATGTGAACCTGGATTGGGCGCGCGAAAACTATGCAGAATATGTTAATCGCAGCCAATTGGCAGGTGCATCCGGTGCGATATTTGGTATACTCATGGCATTCGGCTATTTATTCCCTAATTCTGAGATGTATTTATTCCCATTCCCCATTCCCATCAAAGCAAAATACTTTGTGAGCGGTTATGGATTGTACGAGCTCTACCAAGGAATTCAACAATACCAAGGCGACAATGTTGCGCACTTTGCCCACATCGGCGGCATGGTATTTGCTGTTATTCTATTAATGGTATGGAAAACCAAACGCAATCATTTCTATTGATATGCGCAGATTTTGGCAAGACTTTCAGCGCTTAATTCAGCAACCTGGTGAGGGATTGTTGAAAATCATTGTGGTGAATTGTTTGCTTTTTCTCGTACTGATGTTGTTTCGAATTGTGATGATCATCAGCGGGAAAGCGATGGTATATGAGTTACTCTTGGAACAACTGACGTTATCTGCCAATATCCCCGCAAACTTGCTACATCCTTGGCGCTTCATTAGCTATTTTTTTGTGCATGTGGAAATTTTCCATTTGGCATTCAACATGATGTTCTTGTATTGGTTCGGCAAGATTTTACAAGAGGTCGTAGGCAATAATAAAAGTGTAAAAACCTTCTTTTACGGGGGCATAATGGGTGCCATCGCTTTTTTACTTGCCTATAATTTTATTCCATTTTTCGAACGACAAGGTGGAAGTTATTTGTTGGGCGCATCAGGAGGCGTATTCGCTATTGTTTTGGCGGCCGCCACCCTCCGGCCGAATTTTGAAGTCCATTTAGTTTTTATAGGGCCCGTACGTATCAAATACATCGCAGGTTTTTATTTGATTTGGTCACTCTTGGAAACCGTGGGAACGAATGCGGGCGGACAAATTGCCCATTTAGGAGGTGCACTTGTTGGCTTTTTCATGGGTTACCTACATGAACATCCGATACGCTGGGAAAAAGTAAGAAAAAAAGATTCTCCATTCGTCGATGCTGCATTTACGCGCGATGTTAAACCCCGAAAACTAGCCGAAAACATCGAAGAGGAAGAGTTAAATCAGATTTTAGATAAAATATCGAAGTCGGGTTACGACAGCCTAAGCAAAACGGAAAAGCGACGATTATTCAAGGCGAGTCAAAAAAATGAGTAAGCATCAAAAACATTTTTACCTTTGTAGAGTTTTTCTTTCACTTGAATAAATTATTTGTGTCAACTCAATTCCCCGCCGGCCCCTTACTAAGCAAGATACAGGCACCCGCCGATCTACGTAAGCTACAAGCCAATCAGCTTCCCGCTGTTTGCGAGGAATTGCGTCAATACATCATTGACCATGTTTCTGTTAATGGTGGACACTTCGGCGCCTCTCTGGGTGTGACCGAAATTACAGTAGCCTTGCATTATGTATTTAATACGCCTTATGACCAATTGGTTTGGGATGTGGGGCATCAGGCTTATGGACATAAGATTTTAACTGGCCGACAAGGCGTATTTCATACAAATCGTCTTTTAGGCGGAATCAGTGGGTTTCCCAAAAGATCCGAAAGCGAATATGACGCATTTGGAGTTGGGCATTCATCCACCTCCATTTCAGCAGCACTAGGCATGGCTGTGGCATCACGCTATAAAAAGGAATTTGATCGTCAACACGTTGCGGTGATTGGTGATGGATCCATGACTGCGGGCATGGCCTTTGAGGCGATGAACCACGCTGGGGATATTCCGAACAACATGATTATCATTCTGAATGATAACTGCATGGCGATTGATCCGAATGTAGGCGCATTAAAAGAATACCTAACCGACATCACAACATCCCATACCTACAACAAGGTAAAGGATGATGTTTGGAATTTATTAGGCAAAATGTCCCGCTTTGGGAAGTCGGCACAAGAAATCGTTTCCAAAATCGAGAATGGGTTAAAGGCTACTTTGCTCAAGCAGAGTAATTTATTTGAGTCATTCAATTTACGTTATTTCGGTCCCATTGATGGACATGATGTAGAATACCTAGCCACCGTATTAAGGGATCTAAAGGATATTCCCGGACCTAAAATCTTGCATTGTGTAACGACCAAAGGAAAAGGTTATTCACTCGCAGAAAAAGATCAAACCCTTTGGCATGCACCAGGTAAATTTGATAAGCTGACAGGTGAAATCGAAAAGAAAACCTACGATAATCCGCAAGCACCCAAATATCAAGAAGTTTTCGGACACACTTTGTTGGAGCTTGCCGAACAAAATCCCAAAATCATGGGGATTACCCCAGCGATGCCATCCGGTTCTTCGTTGAATATTATGATGGCAGCGATGCCAGATCGTGCGTTCGATGTGGGAATCGCGGAGCAACATGCGGTAACATTTTCAGCAGGTTTAGCCACGCAAGGATTAACTGTTTTCTGTAATATTTATAGTTCGTTCATGCAGCGTGGCTATGACCAAGTCGTTCACGACGTGTGTTTGCAGAAGTTACCTGTGATTTTCTGCTTAGACCGTGCAGGTTTAGCGGGAGCGGATGGGCCCACACACCATGGTAACTTAGACATCGCGATGATGCGCTGCGTTCCCAATATGATTGTTGCGGCACCGCGGAATGAGCAAGAATTAAGAAACATCATGTATACGGCATCTTTGGATAAATTCAAAGATCGAGGTGAAGCCATCAGTATTCGCTATCCAAGAGGTCAAGGTGTTATGCCCGCGTGGCGCACGGATTTTGAGGAAATTGAAATTGGAACAGGTGTCGAACTAACTAGCGGAAAAGATGTGGCCATTTTAAGTTTAGGGCACATTGGAAATGAAGCGATTAAGGCTGTAGAACTATTGGCGAGCCAAGGAATTGATGCCGCTTTATACGACTTGCGTTTCGCGAAACCGCTGGATGAAAAACTTTTGCATGAAATCTTCCGTAAATTTAATACAATCTTAACCGTAGAAGATGCTTCCATCGTAGGCGGATTCGGTTCAGCAATCGCGGAATTCATGGTAGATCATCAGTACCAGGCCAACATGATTCGTTTGGGAATCCCTGACCACATCGTGGAACATGGGGAACAAAGTGAATTATACGCCCTTTGCGGGATAGATTCCAACGGAATTGCACAAAAAATAGCTAATCAATTAGGCGCTAAAGCACACGTTAAGGCATCGAAGGCACTGACTGAATAAATTCCCAACTGCTGATTTTTAATCAATTAGCACTTTTCAAAGAAATAATCCCTACCTTTGCACCTTGAATTTCCCAATTAAAGGAATTTCGTTTCATTCAACGAATACATTTTTATGCAAAGCATTCGCAACATTGCCATCATTGCCCACGTTGACCACGGTAAAACGACCCTAGTTGACAAAATCATTCATGCATCCAAAATTTTTAGAGAAAATCAAGAATTTGGAGATTTGATCCTAGACAATAACGACTTAGAGAGAGAAAGAGGGATTACGATTACGTCTAAAAACGTATCTGTTCGTTACAATGGAGTAAAAATCAACATTATCGATACACCTGGTCACGCCGACTTTGGCGGTGAGGTAGAACGCGTTCTACGTATGGCAGATGGTGTTATTTTGTTGGTAGATGCATTTGAAGGCCCTATGCCTCAAACACGTTTTGTACTTTCAAAGGCTATTGCTTTGGGTTTAAAGCCTATTGTCATTGTAAACAAAGTAGATAAAGAAAACTGTCGTCCTGACGAAGTACACGAAAGTGTATTCGATTTGATGTTCAACTTAGAAGCAACAGAAGATCAATTAGACTTCCCATGTATCTACGGTTCATCGAAACAAGGATGGATGAGTACAGATTGGAAAACGCCTACAGATAATATCATCCCATTATTGGATGCGATTATCGAGCATATTCCAGCATCTAAAGTTCAAGAAGGAACTCCACAAATGCAGATTACATCTTTGGACTACTCTTCATTCGTAGGTCGTATCGCGATCGGTCGTTTAGAGCGTGGAACTTTAACAGAAGGGATGCAAATCGCTTTGTGTAAAGCAGACGGAACGACGAAGAAAATGCGTATCAAAGAACTTCAAGTTTTCGAAGGTCTAGGAAAAGTAAAAGTGGAGAAAGTAGAGTGTGGTGAGATTTGTGCCATTACTGGTATCGAAGATTTCGAAATCGGTGACACGGTTGCAGATGCAGAAAATCCAGAGGCATTAGCGCGTATCGCGATCGATGAGCCTACGATGAATATGTTGTTCACGATTAACAACTCTCCATTCTTTGGTAAAGAAGGTAAATTAGTTACGTCTCGTCACTTACGTGATCGTCTTTTCAAAGAGACAGAGAAAAACTTAGCCTTGAAAGTAGTTACAACGGAAAGTGAAGATAAATTCTTAGTATTTGGTC
>JBDLUL010000009.1:0-28053 GCA_039805345.1 Bacteroidota bacterium
GGAACCGACAACGACGTATATCGAATTTTGGTTGGGAATAATTCCACTAAAAATGCTGCGATGGGCCCATAAGCCATGGATGCAAAAGTCACCAAACACGTACAAATAAAAGCTAATTCGATTTTCCCTTTCATGGTTAATTGATAAGCGTCGTTGACCAAAGTTCCTTCTTGATCGACGATCTCCGACATCCACGCAAACAGGGGATAGTAGAAAATGGCAGCTAGGGCCATACCGCCCAACATGATTTTCTTGCGGCCTACGCGATCCGATAAGCTTCCAAAAACGACGAATAAGGGCGTGCCCACTACCAAAGATGCGGCAATGATCAAGTTGGTCGTTGTGAAATCTACTTTCAAAATCTTATTAATAAAGATCTGTGCATAAAACTGCCCGGTGTGCCAAACGACACCTTGTCCAACAATTGCACCAAACATCGCGATGAGCATCAATCGTCGATTTGCTTGGGAAGCAAAAGCCTCTTTCAAAGGGTTTTCGGAGAGTCGGCCTTCTTGCTTTAATTTTGAGAACAGAGGTGACTCGTGCATGTTCCGGCGAATAAAATAAGAAACGATGACAAGAATTCCGGATAAAGCGAATGGGACACGCCATCCCCAATCTTTGAAAACAGCATCGCCCATCAGGTTTTGGCAAACCAATATCACGACAATGGACACGAAAAACCCGAGGGTTGCTGTGGTTTGAATGTAAGCGGTGTATTTTCCGCGTTGCGCATCGGGGGCATATTCTGCTACATAAGTGGCCGCGCCACCGTATTCTCCGCCGAGCGCAAGGCCCTGAATAATACGCAACGCCAATAAAATAGCCGGTGCCACCAATCCAATTTCGCTGTAGGACGGGATCAATGCGATTGCGAACGTAGATCCGCCCATTAATAAAAGAGTCAACAAAAATGTGTATTTCCGGCCGATTCGATCCCCTAATCTCCCAAAAATAATACCTCCAAAGGGTCTAGCAACAAATCCCGCACCAAATGCCGCAAGTGTAGATAAGAATGCGGCTGTGGGGTCGTCTTTTGGGAAAAATGAAAGTGAAATGATGGCTGATAAACTACCGAATATGTAGAAGTCGTACCATTCAATGACCGTCCCCACCGAGGAGGCGATGATCACTTGCCAAAGTTTCTTTACTGGGATTTTATTGTTATCAAAAATAGGAACTGCTTCTTGCATGAGTAAATTTTAGCTGATAGGCTGCCGGGGTGTATGAACCTGCAGTAGCGGTACAAAAAACAAAAAAATCTTCCAAAAATCCTATCTACTTCCTGATAAACCTATCCAAAAAAATCATAATTTGCTCTTTCTAAACCTACTATCCATGAAGAAATTAACCCTTTTACTCGCCCTCTTTGCGAGTTTTCAGGCAATAAGCCAACAATATACGCCATCTGACGCGAATTTAGCTGAACGTCAAGCTTTTCAAGACCGCAAATATGGCATGTTCATCCATTGGGGTTTATCCAGTATGCTGGGCGATGGCGAGTGGGTCATGAACAACAAAGGCATTTCCAAAAATGATTATGGTCGCTTAATGCCTGCTTTTGATCCAAGCAAATTCAACGCAGATGCCTGGGTTAGTATCGCTAAAAACGCCGGGATGAAATACATTATCTTCATTACGCGTCACCACGATAGTTTTTCGAATTGGGATACCCAGCAAGCCGATTGGAAAATAACCAATACGCCTTTTCATCGCGATGCGTTGAAAGAGCTAGCAGAAGCCTGCAAAAAACAGGATATGAAATTGGGACTCTATTATTCTACCCTAGACTGGTACCGCGATGATTATCCTTTTGAAACGGGTCGTACTGGACAAAAAAGCGGTCGCAAGGGCAAAGGAGATTATGCCTCTTACCTGAAGTTCATGAAGGCGCAATTAACAGAGCTGTTGACAAATTATGGGGAAATACATAACATTTGGTTTGATGGACATTGGGATCAAACAAATACGGAAGGAAGTGCGGATCGTAAATCCCGCATCGACTGGAAATACGATGAAATTTATAGCTTGATTCATCAATTACAACCCGCTTGTTTAATTGGGAATAACCACCATTTAGACCCGATTCCTGGGGAGGACTTCCAAATGTTTGAGCGCGATTTGCCAGGTGAGAATCATTCGGGATTAAGTTTCCAGCGAGCTTCCGCATTACCTTTAGAAACATGCGAAACAATTAATGGCGCCTGGGGATATAACATCACGGACCGTAAGTTTAAAACGCCTAAGCAAATCATTGACTTGTTGGTCGGCGCGGCTGGACGTAACGCAAACCTATTATTAAACGTAGGGCCGATGCCCACGGGAGAAATCCAGCCGGAGTTTACGGATTCTTTGGCAGTAGCTGGTCGCTGGTTGAAAGGTCACGGCGAATCCATTTATGGTACGCGTGGTGGCCCCTTAAGTCCACAAACGTGGGGCGTGACGACACAAACTGATACCCACGTGTATGTGCATTTATTAAAGCGCCCACAGGATGAAACAATTTATATACCAGGTAGTTATAAAAAAAGTCCTGTAGGAATGTTGGGGGAAACCCAGACGTTGGTAGCTAATGTAGAAAAAAATGGTATCCACATCGATGTAAAACAGCTTCCTCCGTACCGAATTGATTTGGTTTTAAAGTTAGAAAAAGCCAAATAATTCCTTGAAAAACGAAGATTCTGATTATTTTTGTGGCCTATCTTTTTTTGCGAAAAATCAGATAACCGACCTGAACAATTTAACAATAAAACTATGCTTAACAGAAGAGATGCTGTCTCGAGAATAGCGATGCTCGTTGGAGGTGTTTTTAGTGCCCCTACCTTGTTTGCTATGGAGGCAAAAAAAGCAGGTATTGTCGCGGAAGCGGGTACCTTCACTTTGACAGAAAGCCAGCGCAAAATCGTTGCAGCTGTGGCTGAACACATTATTCCAAAAACCTCAACAGCCGGTGCGATCGAAGCAGGTGTTCCTCCTTTCATTGAAATGATGTTGAACGATTGCTATAAAAAACCCGAGCATGTTAGTTTCAAAAAGGGTGTCGATAATTTAGCCAAAGCGAAATTCTTAGATCAATCGCAAGAAGCGCAAGTGGCTATGTTAACGTTGTTAGAAGCTGATACGAAAGAGTTAATGAAATCGTATGCTGCGAGCAAAGTGAAAGTAGGGGATAACGTAGATAAAGATATCTTAGAAGGTGCTGGTGGTGTTCCATTCTGGCGCGTGATGAAAGAATTGACTTTGTTAGGATACTACACATCTGAAAAAGGCATCGAAGGTTCTTTCGAGTACCATCCCGTTCCAGGTAAGTTTGAAGTGATTTCGAACATGAAGCCTGACCAAAAATCATTTGTTTATTAATCCCAAATCCTACGAGAAAATGAATCTTAATATAGATGCAATCAAGAGCCAAACATTTGACGCTATCGTCATTGGATCCGGTATTTCGGGTGGTTGGGCTGCAAAAGAATTAACAGAAAAAGGCTTGAAAGTTGCCGTGATGGAACGTGGTCGCGAGATCAAACACATCGAAGGTTACGAAACAGCGATGAAAAACCCTTGGGAATTCGACCACCGCGGTCGGCCGACCAACATGGCTGCTGAAGAATATTGGGCAGGTATGCGTACAGGTTATACGCCTGCTGAAGAGCATCGTTACTTATTCGAAAACGATAAGCAAAATCCTTACATTGAGAAAAAAGGTGGATTCGACTGGATTCGCGCTTACCACACAGGAGGTAAATCTTTATTATGGGGTCGTCAAACCTACCGTTGGAATCGTGAAGATTTCTTAGCGAATGAAAAAGAAGGCATCGGAACACCTTGGCCGATTGGCTACGATGATTTGGCTCCTTGGTATTCGTACGTAGAGAAATTCGCGGGTATTTCTGGTCAAGCAGAAGGCTTAGATGTATTGCCTGATTCGGATTTCTTGCCAGCCATGCAAATGACTGCTCCGGAGGTTCACTTCAAAAATGCAGTGGATAAGAAATTAGGTCGCCCGGTGACGGTAGGTCGTGTCGCGCACTTAACAAAGCCTGGCAAACAACACACGGACTTAGGTCGTTCTTCATGTAATTATCGTAATAAATGTATGCGTGGATGTCCGTATGGAGCTTATTTTAGCTCATTGTCGGCAACCTTGCCTGCAGCGCAACGGACCAATCGTTTGACGATGATTCATAACGCGATTGTTGCGGAGATTATCTACGATGAGAAATCACAAAAAGCAAAAGGGGTTCGTGTCATTGACCAAAACACCTTAGAGCATAAGGAATACTACGCGAAAATTATTTTCGTAAACGCAGGTTCGATTGGATCTACATCGATCATGATGAACTCGAAATCAAACCGCTACCAAAATGGTTTAGGTAATGATTCTGACCAATTAGGTCGTAACATTATGGATCATCATTTAGGAGTTGGAGCTTCAGCAACGGTAGAAGGATTCGAGAAAGATTACATGTTTGGTAATCGTCCAAATGGATTATACATTCCGCGTTACCGTAACTGGGGTAAGGATAAGCGTGGTTATACACGTGGTTTCGGTTACCAAGGTGGTGCAAGCCGTGAAGGCTGGGGACGTGGCGTAGGTCAAGATGGTTTCGGAGCGCAGTTCAAAGAAAGCTTAACGCATCCAGGTCAATGGACTGTTGGTTTTGGTGGTTTTGGTGAGATTTTACCAGATCCAAACAACCGTTTCACATTAAGTGATCAGAAAGATAAGTGGGGCTTACCAGTTCTTTCATTCGAAGCGAATTTCGGTGAGAATGAAATGAAAATGCGTCATGATATGATGAACGATGCGGCGGAAATGTTAGAAGCTGCAGGTTTCAAGAACATCAACGCATACAATGGTCAAAATACACACATCGGTTTGGGTATTCACGAAATGGGTACAGCACGTATGGGAACATCTGTGAAGAATTCCATTGTGAATAAGCATAACCAAGTACATGAAGTGAAAAACGTATTCATGACGGACGGTGCTGCCATGGCATCTGCTTCTTGTGTGAATCCTTCATTAACGTATATGGCAATGACAGCGCGTGCTGCCGACTTCGCCGTGCGTGAATTGAAAAAAGGAAATCTATAAGATTCTTCCTAATTGCTTGAAAGCCCGAGGACATTCCTCGGGCTTTTTTGTTTACCAATCTTTCTTCAAAGGAAAGTTTATTTCTAATTTGTCCAATCGCGCGCATTTTCAGGCCAAAATGATTCGCTAAAATGATAAATCACGAAATATCTGAGTGAATGCATTGCAAATGTTCCCGTATTTTTAAATATTCCCGTATGAAAAATTCACCTAACCCTAATCATCATGAAAACAAAACACCTTTTTTCAGTCCTCCTGATTAAGTCCCGACAATCCAAGCGCATGACGCAACAGCAAGTTGCTTCTGCCGTGGGAGTTAGTCAAAGTGCTTACAATTATTGGGAATCCGGAAAACATTATCCAAATGCACAAAAGCTATACAATTTAACGCGTGTGCTGAGTATTCCAATCGATGAAATGATTGGTGTTTAAGTACGCTAAATCCTTGACGTTTTCCAGCGTCAAGGATTTTTTTTACCTTTAAGCTATGTTGATTTCCCGCATCAGTTTTTTCCTGCTTATTACCAGCCTGCTTTTGGCCTGTAAACCTACTGTCGAAGAAAGCGCCAAACCGGTCTTTTATCCCTGGGAAAAATACCTCACCGCACAGATTGATTCACTCGCCAAACATCCCGAAGCTGTTCATAAAACCATTTTGTTGGACGGCAAAAAAGAGGAAAAACAGCTAAAAGAGATGGATTGGAAGCAGGAATGGGCGATGTTCTTACATGCCGACTTGAACAAACCTGCTGCCGCTACAAGCTATGATAATCTATCTGAAGATGGATTTGTTTGGTACTCATTGAAGGCGAATGAACGTTTACCTGTGAAGAAATTGTACATCCAACTGGATGCGTTGGATCGGCCAGCTAAAGTTGAAATAGAGATTGACGAAAAGAATTTCCTTTTCGAAACACATAAGAAATTACACATGAATTTTACGGATGGGCGAGTACAGACCTATTCCATAGAAGGGTCCCAACAAATGCGCTGGATGTTACCCACGCATTATTCACTCATGGGGGTTTTACTCCCCAAATAAGCCGCTCGATAAATAGCGATCTCCTCGGTCGCAAATGATGCAGACAATGAGTCCTTCTTCTATTTCGTGGGCTAATCGGACGCTCGCCGCAACGCCACCGCCACTACTCATTCCTCCAAATACACCTTCTACTTTAGCCATCCGTCGGGTCATTTCCGTGGCCTCTTCTTCCGAAATATCCATGATGCGATCGACGCGTTCGGGTTGGTAGATTTTCGGTCTGTATGCTTCCGGCCACCGCCGAATTCCAGGAATTTTAGAGCCCTCCGTAGGCTGACAACCCACAATTTGGATCTCCGGATTTTGCTCTTTCAAGTACATGGATGTCCCCATGATCGTTCCCGTGGTACCCATCGAGCTGACAAAATGGGTGACTTTTCCCTGTGTATCCCGGTAAATTTCTGGGCCTGTTGTTTTATAATGCGCTAAATAATTATCGGGATTTTCAAATTGATTCAACAAGACGAATTGACCCGATGCAGCTTTTTCCACCGCGTAATCACGCGCTGATTCAATGCTTTCCGTTAAGGTTACTTTGGCCCCAAATGCTTCCATGGTGAGCACACGCTCTCGGGTAGAATTCGATGGCATCGCTAATTCGATTTCTAAATCATACAGTCGGGCAATCATTGCCAAAGCAATCCCCGTATTACCTGAAGTCGCCTCGATTAATTTCATGCCAGGTTTTATATCTCCACGTTGCAAGGCCGACTCAATCATGTTTTTGGCTGCACGATCTTTGACAGACCCACCAGGGTTATTGCCTTCCAACTTACCTAAAATCCGAACCTTTGGGTTGTTGTGTAATTTATTTAAATCAACGAGGGGCGTATTGCCCACTAAATCCAATAAAGCAGCCATCTTATTCTTGAATGATTTTTTGATTTTCTTGATGATAGATTTTTGTGTTGGGAGCCACACTGCGTGTCAACCATACATTGCCTCCAATGATGGAATTTGCCCCTACAACCGTGTCACCACCGAGAATGGTTGCTCCTGAATAAATAACAACGCCATCTTCGATGCTTGGATGCCGTTTTGTCGAGGCCATGGATTTATCCACGGAAAGTGCTCCGAGCGTGACACCTTGATAGATTTTTACTCGTTTCCCAATCACACAAGTTTCCCCAATCACAATACCTGTTCCATGGTCCATGAAAAAATATTGGTCTATCTGGGCTCCAGGATGGATATCGATACCCGTTTTGGAATGGGCATATTCGGTTAAGATGCGAGGAATTAAAGGCACATTTTCCGCATGCAGCCCATGTGCTAATCGGTAGAAGGCAAGGGCATAAAATCCAGGATATGTCCGAATGACTTCATAATCAGTCGTCGCTGCTGGGTCACCATTGACCATGGCTTCGACATCCGTTAAGAGTAATTGATAGATACCTGGAATTCTATCCATGTACCTCGACGTAATGTTTTGCGGCGTGTCGGTTAATTTATCTGCCATGTCGTGCAATAAACTTTCTAGCCCATTTTCGATGGATTCCCAAACTAACCGTAAGTCATCAAGTTGGACAATTTGTTTTCTGGCTTGTTCTGGGAAAAGCGTTAAAACGATTTTTGTGAAGAGTTTTTTTATGTCGGAGGTTGCCGGAAATGATTCCGTATTCACATGGCGGTCTAGTAGTTCCGATAAGAATTTTTCAGGTAGCATAGGCATTATGAAAATTGGGTTTGACAAAGGGGATGAGCCATGACAGCATCCGTTTGTATGCTAGTTTCCAATGTATGGATGACAATTTCTTGTATTTGTTCCGGCAATCTTTTTTGTAATCCATGCACATAAGCCTTGTCGTAATAATTCAAGGTAATCGCGGCCACCTGCGTAAAATCATCTACTTCTAAAGCCTCTAACGCATTTTTGTAGAAATCGCCACCTAAGCGTTTTTTGATTTTGCCTACGGCATGTGCGATTGCCTCTTTGGGATAATGGGCATACACTTTAACCAAATAGGGCAATCGGTATTCCGCCGCAATGTCTAAAAATAAAATCGGAGCCGAACGGAGCTGCGAATACAAGCCCAACGGCATAAATACTTGCCCGATGTGCCTACTTTCATCTTCTATCCAAATGGGCTTGCTATAATCCATTTGTCGGAGTTGAGCAACCACTTCATTTTCAAAATGCTCGCTCGTAGGCTGCGGGGCTAAGCCAAAATGCCCGAATACGGATCCTCGGTGGTGCGCAACACCCTCTAGATCAATTACTTGTGCGCCTCTTTTTTGCATTTCAAGTAATATGTCCGTTTTACCACTGCCCGTTTTGCCACCCAAAACCACAAAGGGAATTTTTCGCTCGAACTCAGCCAGAACATAATTGCGGTAGGCTTTGTATCCACCAACTAATATTTTGACTTTTAAGCCTGCTGTTTCAAATAACCAGGACATACTGCCGGAACGCATACCGCCACGCCAGCAATGCACGAGGACGGTGTTGTCTACGGCCAACGTCTTTGCCATTTTAACCCATGCCGCAAGTTTGGGTCCTACGATTTCAAGGCCCAGCTCAATGGCTTCGTCTTTCCCGATTTGCTTATACGTAGTTCCTACGCGGGCACGTTCCTCATCATCAAAAATGGGGAAACTTACGGCTCCAGGAATATGTGCGCGGAGGTATTCTCCGGGCGAGCGTACATCCAAGATAGGATATTGGGTCGAAGCCTCCAAAAATGCCTCAGGACTTAGTTTTTCAGGCATCTTTTTCAGGTAAATACATGACAAATAATTCAAATGTAAGCGGGTCTAACACCGCCAGCAAATCTGCGAGTAATGTTGGATAATTCAACAAAAATTCGAGAAAGTTGGTGTGCCGCTCTTGCCAATTCCCTTCTGGGAAAAGGTTCTGTTTGATCGCTTGAATTTGACCTAGGCCTACTGCCTGGTTGCGCTCCTCTGCTTTACGCATCTTCTTGGTCAAACGCTCTAGCCCTTTCTGCCAGCGCGTTTCTTCTGCTAAGACGGAAGCTTCTAAGGTCTCGTCTATTGCTTGTGCCTTCTGTGCAATTTTAGCCATTAGATTCGAGAGGCGCTCTTGTTCATTGCCTAAATCTAAAGCATGTTTGGTGTTTTTATCAACAAATTGCTGGCGTAGAACCCGCTCATCTTGGAATATATCCGGAATGCTTAATTCCAACTTTTCTAGTTTCGCGGCCTCCAAGGGAGGAATGATCACACCAAAATTACGCGGAAGCAAAATGGGAAACGGGACTTGGTGTAAATCGAAAATTCCTTTTAATTGAAACCAATAAGCCACTTCCGCCGCACCGCCTAAATAGGCTAAATTTGGTAAGATTGTTTCTTGATAGATTGGACGCAAGGCTACATTGGGACTAAACCGCTCAGGATGCGCTTCTATTTCTGCCTTCAATTCATTTTCACTGAACCGGATGGGTTGATTTAGGACTTTAAAGGCATCGCCTTGCTTCTCGATACGCTCCCGCACGCCCTCGAGCATGTAGAAGAAGTTGATTTCACGCGCGTAAATTTGTGGACTATAACCCAAATTTGTTAAAATAGCATTGCTTTCATTAACACAGTCAAGATGCTTATTTTCCAGTAAATCTGCTTGCATGACCGGGATGAAGCTTCTTTTTAGTCGGGCATCATCCGCATCCAGACAAACTAAACCTTCTTGCCCAAAAAGTGTATGCATGTACGAGCGAACAGCGGCTGAAAGGCTCGTTGCTCCTGCGTAGCTTTCTTTGAAAATTGGAATGCCACTGGGTAATTCAGCCCAAATACTGCTTAATCCTGCGATATCAAAGCGTCCAACGGGTCCTTTTTGGTCCGTATTCCATTGGATTTTCTTGCCAAATAGGTGGAAATGATTGATTTCATCCCAGTCATGGTCTTCTGATGCCATCCAATAGACCGGAATAAAATTGTAGGCCGGATAGGCTTTTTTCAGTTGTCTCGCCAAATTAATCGTTGAAACAATCTTGAAAATCACATAAAGTGGCCCAGTAAATAAGTTGAGTTGATGACCTGTGGTAACGGTAAAGGTATTAGGATCTTCAAGTGATTTAAGATTTGGGATATTTGATAGACCTTGGTATTGTTCTTCTAAAACTTGTACCAACAACGATCTGTTAATTGATTTTTTGGAATCGATTTGTGCCTGAAAGGAAGTGATGTTCGGCGCGTTGCCATACAAGGGTTTTAATGCCTGATCGCCTGCTAAATAGTTTTTTAGTAGTTTGCCGAAGCCTTTTATTTGATCGAGCGGATATGTTTTTGTTTGCATTGGCCTTATATGTTGGACACCATTCAGTAAAAACCCAATAGATTTCCGGAAAGTTCGAACGAAATTAAATATATTTAAGCGAAATTTGTGGTTCTATACCAATCGAATGAGATTTTTAATTCCCCTTTTATTCTTCATGAGCAGTTTTGTAGGCTTTGCGCAGCAAACGCCGCAGTTTACGCAGTTTATGATGAATAAATATGTTTACAATCCTGCCTTTGCGGGTTTTGAAGATTATGTTGACATTAAATCGGGATTTCGTACTCAATGGACAGGTTTAAACACCTCAAACAAAACCGCATACATAACAGCAAATTTAGCTTTAGATAAATCGGACCGGACGTCCAACGGACGTACTCCTTTCATGTCGAAAACGATTCGTCGGAACTTTTCTCCTACGTACATTCGTCAAAAAACCAAGCGCAGTGGTTTTCATCAGGGCATTGGCATTCAGGCCTATTCTGATCAAATAGGTGGATTAACCAGTAATTCCATTGCAGGAACCTATGCGTATCACCTTTCAGTAGGCGGCGAAAATAAGGTTGCTGTAGGTGCCACAGCGGGTTATTATTTCCGTACGCTTAATATGTCGGGTTTCAACGTCAAAGATCCCGGAGACCCATTTATTATGTACCAAGATCAAAACTTGCCCTCTTTGACCCCCAGTGGTCAAGTTTCGGGCGGACAATCGTTGGTCAATGTAGGAGCGTTGTATTACAATCGAAATTTTTACATCGGTCTATCTGCCAACCAGTTAATATTTGATAGTTTTAGTTATCTACGAACGAGCAATGGTTCGGATACATTGACGCGCAAAACGTTTTATCCGGATGAGGCTGATGACTACAAGGTATTTAACCAAGCGCTTTTGTTAGGAACGACCAATCCCAACATTTTCTTACAGGCAGGTATGGAATTAAAATCGGGGGAATTTTGGACTTATTCTCCTTCTATTTTAGTTAAATACATGAAGGGGGTATCCTTAGGGATGGAAGCAAATATGCGTGTAACATTCAATGAAGCGATTTGGACGGGGGCAACTTACCGACATAATGAGGCGATTGGATTATTGTTTGGAATGCACTTGAGTCAACAGATCAATTTAACCTATTCCTACGAAACGCATGTAAATGGGCCTATGCAAGCATCATTAGGTTCACATGAATTGGTGTTAGCCTTGAAATTTAGAAATAAGGTTTACAGCGTAGATCCTGCCTATTAATTTTTTTTGTAGCGCTGATAAGCACTTTCCGGAACTGGACTTTCGATGTCCTTTAATTCTTGTACGGGTTTTTCCCAATTGAGATATCCTCTTCTCCAAGCAAATGCAAGTCCTAAACTTAGAATTCCTACAAACAATAACATTTCCCACAGGGCATAGGTGGACCAAGCGGGAATCGCTCGCAATGACTTTTGGCTAAAAACCACTGCCCAAGGAAATAGGAATACTAATTCCACCTCGAATAACACAAATAGTAATGCAACCACATAAAAACGAGGGTTAAACCGGGTATTGGCATTCCCAATCGGCTCTTCTCCTGATTCGTAGGTGCTCAGTTTTTCTACATTAGGTCGGTTAGGACGTATGAAACTAGCAAGTGTTAGGATCAACGCTAAAAAGGCGATACCCGCTAGTAGGAAAGCAGCAACATATCCAAATTGTTCGATCATTTGCGCAATTTCAAATAACCCTTAATGAGGGTAAATGTCGTAATCCCAAGGAAAAATAAAATGATGTATTGGACGTAATTGATAATCCAAGGGAAGTATTGTCCCATGTAATAACCTCCGGCAACTAAGATACCAACCCACATGGCGCCTCCCACAATATTCAACAAAATGAAGCTATACCAGGTCATGTGACTGATTCCCGCTAAAATGGGAGTAAAAGTGCGCACGACGGGTAAAAATCGACTGATGACCAAAGCCATAAAGCCATATTTTTCAAAAAATTCGCGGGTAGAATCCAAGTGCTTCTTTTTGAAAAATAAGCTATCAGGCCTTCGCTGCAAGGATTTTCCAAAGAATCTCCCGACGAGGTAGCCGAGTAAGGACCCGAGGACTGCAGCTAGAAATATACTTAATAAAATGGTGGATAAAGGTTCTTTCAATACCCCTGTACCTCCAAAAACGCCGGTAAGAAATAATAGATAGTCGCCGGGTAAGAAAAAAGCAAAAAATAGGCCGTTTTCAGCGAATACGATGCAGGTGATAACAAAAAGGCCGGAGCGAATGATTGTTTCTGAATCAGTTAATTGATGCCACAAAAGATTTATTTCATCCATAATTTTTTCCCTTCAATGAAGGGTTTGGCCTTATTCTCAATTGTTTAAATAAATTGAGCCTATAAATATCCAATAAATTTCGAATTTTTTCTACATTTGAGAGATGAAAAATGTAATCGCTTTTTTCTTGTTCATGCTTTTCTTCTCTGGGAGTCTAATTCCCAAAGTCGGATTGGAACAATCATTTAAAGCGAATGAGTTACTCAAACATTTTCAAGATCACAAAAAAATTTCCGGTACGACATTCCGCTTTGTCGATTTTCTTTGGCTGCATTATGCGGCTGATTCAAAGCATACCAAAACGACCAAACATCCAAGTTTGCCTCATTTTGATTTCTCTGGCGTTGTAGGTTTTGTACTACCTGTATTTCAACTACTCCTATTAATCCCGTTAGCGTTTTTAATGCTTCGTCGCTTGCGAACGTTTTGGGAAAATCAGTACCAATTTTCATTGGAACGTGTATTAATTGCGCCGCCCCGGGCTTAAGAAGATTGTCTTTCAATTTTCTTACGTAATTACATACTATGATTAATTCCATTATTTCATTCAGTATCCGCAACAAATTAGTTGTCGGTTTATTTGTCTTAGGGCTCGTTTTCTGGGGAGGATATTCCCTAAGTAAACTTCCTATTGACGCCCTCCCTGATATTACTTCGAATCAGGTACAGGTTATCACGCAATCTCCGGCACTTGCCGCTTCTGAGGTAGAGAAATTTATTACCTACCCCTTGGAGATATCGTTGCGAACCATTCCTAATGTTAAAGGAATTCGGTCCGTTTCTAGGATGGGACTTTCCATAATCACGGTCGTTTTTGATGATGCTGTCGCGATGGATGTGGCACGCCAACAAGTTTCTGAGAAACTAAAAGGAGCCGAACCTTATCTATTACGTGGCGCAGGCGTTCCTGAAATGGCGCCCATTACCACGGGACTTGGGGAGTTTTTCCAATATACACTGGAAGTTGACCCCGCATTCAAAGACCAATATTCCTTGGCAGATTTACGCACCTACCAAGATTGGATCGTCAAACGTCAATTGTTGGGGATACCAGGTGTTGTCGAAGTGTCGTCTTTTGGAGGTCATTTGAAAGAGTATGAGGTAGCGGTAAATCCCGAGCGACTACGTGCCATGCACGTAACAGTTAATCAGATTTTTACGGCACTTGAAAATAACAACTCAAATTCTGGCGGTAGTTACTTGGAGAAGGGAACCGATGTCTATTTTATTCGGACAGAAGGGATGCTTTCGAGTCTATCGGATGTAGAGAACGTTGTTGTAGACCAACGAGGGCCGTCAGGGACTCCTATCCTTGTGAAGGACGTTGCGACCGTACAGTTTGGTAAAGCGGTGCGTTATGGAGCCATGACACGTAATGGAGAAGGAGAGGTCGTAGGCGCGGTGATGTTATTACTCAAGGGAGCTAGCGCGAACGAAGTGGTTCAAGACGTCAAGGTCCGCATGGAAGAAATTCAAAAAACGATGCCGCAAGGGATTAAAATCGTTCCTTTTTTAGACCGAAGTGTGTTGATTGGCAAGGCTATTTCCACCGTTGAGAAGAATCTAATTGAAGGCGGATTAATCGTCGTATTTATCCTTGTCTTGCTTTTGGGGAATCTCCGGGCAGGCTTAATCGTTGCGTCCGTGATCCCTTTGTGTTTATTATTCGCGTTTGCGATGATGCATATTTTTGGGGTTTCTGCCAACTTGATGAGCTTAGGTGCCATTGATTTCGGATTGATTGTTGATGGAGCTGTCATCATTGTCGAGTCCATTATTCATCGACTCCATGCGCATAGGAAGGGGGAAGTTCTTTCACAACATGAAATGGATGAAGAGGTAGGAATTTCTGCCAAAGCGATATTTCAGTCGGCGGCATTCGGTGTCATCATCATCTTGATTGTGTATTTCCCGATTATGGCCTTGGGCGGAATTGAAGGCAAAATGTTTCGGCCTATGGCACAAACCGTGAGTTTTGCCATTTTGGGTGCCTTGATTCTTTCCTTGACCTATGTTCCGATGGCCTCTGCTTTATTTTTAAGTAAGAAAATCGATCACAAGGTTACCATCGCTGATCGAATTATGAATGCGATGTTTAGCCGCTATAAACCGATGGTGGATTGGGCATTTCGTAAACCTAAGGTTGTGATCATTGCCTCATCTGTATTATTAATGGGGAGTATTGGTCTTTTTACCACCTTGGGAGGCGAGTTTATTCCAGAATTGAATGAAGGAGATTTTGCGGTGGAGGTTGTACTTCCAACCAATGCCTCTTTGAGCCAAAGTATTCATGTGAACACCGAAGCGCAAAAGCTTTTGATGAAGCAATTTCCGGATGAAATCAAGCAAGTCGTTTCTCGGATTGGTGCTTCTGAAATTCCGACAGATCCCATGGGGATTAATGCGTGTGATTTATTAATCATTCTGAAAGAACCGAAAGAATGGAAAAAAGCAAATAGTCCTGAGGAATTGGAGGCTAAAATGGATGAAGCGCTGAATGCATTTCCCGAAGTTAATTTCGAGTTTACACAACCCATTCAAATGCGATTCAATGAATTGATTGCAGGGGTAAAATCGGATATCGCCATCAAGATTTTTGGGGAAGATTTAGGATTGTTATTTGAACATGCGACAGATGCGGCACGTCACATTCGCAAGGTTGAAGGTGTGGGAGATATTAAAGTCCAACAAATCGATGGAATCCCTCAACTGGTTGTGAAATTCAATCGGGCCAAATTAGCACAATATGGACTAAACGTTCAGGCCATTAACCAATTGGTTAAAACGACATTTGCTGGGGAAACTGCAGGGATTGTCATGGAAGGAGAGAAGCGCTTTGATTTGGTTGTCCGCATGGACTCTGTACACCGCCAGGATATTCAGAACTTACGTGAATTGTACATTGAATTACCTAGCGGAGGTCAAATCCCGCTACAGGAAGTGGCAGAAGTTGATTTCGAAAATGCACCTGTGGAAGTTTCCCGGGATGATACACACCGCAGAATTACGATTGGAATCAATGTGCGAAATCGAGATGTTGAAAGTGTCGTAGCGGATATACAAAAAGTGATGAAAGAAAAAGTGGTTTTACCTGCGGGATATTACGTAACCTATGGAGGGACATTTGAAAATTTACAGGCAGCAAAATCTCGGCTTGCATTGGTTGTGCCAATTGCCTTGGTATTGATTTTTGTTTTACTCTTTTTCACCTTTCAATCCTTCTTGGAGGCGTCCATCATTTACTTGGCGATTCCGCTCTCAGCCATTGGTGGAATTTGGGCTTTGTGGTTGCGGGGAATGCCGTTCTCCGTATCCGCCGGAATTGGTTTTATTGCCTTGTTTGGTGTCGCCGTGTTGAACGGAATCGTTCTTTTGTCGTTCTTTAAGCAACTGGCAAATGAAGGTTTGTCTGTACAAGAGCGGCTAGAAAAAGGATTGGCGTTGCGCTTCAGGCCCGTTATTATGACGGCAGCTGTAGCTTCATTAGGTTTCTTGCCGATGGCATTAAGCACTTCTCCAGGGGCTGAAGTACAAAGACCTTTGGCAACGGTTGTCATCGGTGGATTGATAACAGCAACCTTCTTAACCTTAGTCGTGATTCCTGTTGTCTATTCGATTTTGATGGGTAGAAAAGAAAGAAAGGCTGGCAATAATGCCTTACTGATTTTGCTTATTTTGGGCCTTGGTTTGACAAGTGTTCAAGCTCAAACGCCAAAATTGAGTTTAAATCAATGTGTTTCCGAAGCGCTGCAAAAGAATAGTTTAATCCGTTCGGGAGGGTTGGAAATACAAACGGCTGATGCCTTGATCGCAACGGGACGTGAGTTACCGAAAGGGACGCTGGATTTTCAATATGGTAAAACACAGACCTATTTTAGTCAGGACTACACCATCATAGCGAATCAAAGTATTCCTTGGCCCACCTTGTTGAAAGCGCAAGTAAAAGCCCTGAGTTCCCAGAAAATGCTTGCGGAAAAGCGCTTGGCCATGACGAAAAGTCTCGTGGCAGCAAGTGTCAAGTGGTACTATTATCAATTATTGGTCCAACAAAAGCAAGCCACTTTTTTAAAGCAACAAGATAGTTTATATGTCCAAATGCGCCGGGCAGCTAGCTTGAAGTATAAAGAAGGTGAAACGGGGAAACTTGAATTTGTAGCTGCGGAGGCGCGTTTGCGTGAATTTCAGCAAAAACAAGCGGCATTGAGTTTGGATATAAAAGCTAATTATGCCCAACTTTCCTACTGGACAAATCATCCTACCCCTTTTGAAATTCAAGGTGATGAGGCAATCACCATGAACCTTCAAAAAGGCAAAGATATCGCGTCGATGCCTGCCATTCAATTGTTTGATGAGCAAATTCAACAGGGTAAATTATTGACCGATGTAGAGCGTCATAAGCTATTGCCGGACATTCGTGTAGGAGCTGTGACACAAAGTATTGAAAACAATGCAGGGCAAAATTTTATCCAAGCGGGGATATCCATTCCCCTTTTTGCCAAAGCACAAAAGGCGCGAATCAAAGCTGCCGAAAGCAATGAATTACTTTTAGCGAGTCAAAAAGAACAAGGAATTGCGCAGCTCAGTGCTGAATTGTCAAGTCAATTCGTGCGCTTAGAAAAGCATTTGAATGGGATTAATTATTACCAACAAACTGGATTGGCACAGGCAGCTTGGTTGGAATTGACCGCTTTAAAGAGTTATCAGCAAGGCGAAATTGAATATGTGGAGATGTTGCAAAACACGCAACAAGCTTGGCAAATTCGTGAACAATATTTACAAGAGGTATTGGCTTACAATCAGTCAATCGTACAAATTGAAACCATTTTAGGAAATGAATAAGTTAATCATATTATCGATGGCCATTTTATTGGCTAGTTGTGGAAAAGAAACCACGACAGAGACTACTGTTGCTCAAACTGAAATCAAATTGACGGCAGAGCAAAAGAAAAATGCAGGCATTGAATTTGGAAATTTGGAAGAGAAATCAATGGCAGAAAGTGTTTTCTGTACAGGATTGGTTGATGTTCCGCCGATTTCCATGGCCTCTGTTTCGATGCCTATCGCAGGCTATATTAAATCGACGATGGAAATATTGCCTGGTAAACAGGTTTCTAAAGGGCAGGTGTTAGCAACGATTACGAGCATGGAATTTATTCAAATGCAACAAGAATATTTGCAGGCCCAAAGCCAAATGAGTTTGTTGACTAATGAGCGTTCGCGCCAACAAGTTTTGCAGCAAGAGGAAGTGGGTTCAAAGAAAAAATTCCAACAAGCGGAGGCAGAGTTAGGTAATCTGCAAGCGGTTTCGCGTGCCTTAGCCATGAAATTGGAAATTTTAGGTTGTAATATGAAGTCCTTAGCCGAAGGGAAGATGAGTGCTACGCTGAGTTTGAAATCACCTATTGATGGTTTTATTCAGGACCAATCTTTGGCGATTGGTAAATACATTACCCCAACAGACGTATTGGTTAAAGTCGTGGGTGTCGCGCACAAACATGTTGAATTGAAAGTTTTCGAACGCGATTTAGCTAAATTGAAAATAGGTCAAACGATACATTTTGAGGGCGATGGCAACAAGTCACAAGGAAAGGTGTTTTTAGTAGGCCAACAGGTTGATCTGGAAACGCGGGTAACTCCAATTCATGGCCACTTCAGTATTGAAGCGGATGAGAAGAATTTTACCGTAGGGCAATTTATTAATGCGAGCATCCAAGTGGGAGAACAGAAAATTCTATCTATTCCACAAGCAGGTTTAGCGCGCGTAGGGAAGGGTGGTTATATCTATGTGGAGAAAGCGGATGGTACCATGGCGCAAATTCCAGTGGAGGTTCGTAGTGCCGACATGGAGTGGGTGGGGATTCGACCGACCAAAGAGGTGCCCGCTGGGAAAGTGGTTATCCGGGGCGCCTCAGCTTTAGAAGCCATTTTTGCAAAGGATTAAGGCAATAGGCCCGTCCAGGTTTGAAATGCTTTCCAGCTTTCGGGTAATTTGACTTCTTGGTCAAATAGCCCAAAAATTGTCGAGCCGGAACCACTCATGGCTGCGTATTGTGCACCTAAAGCATAAAGTTCATTTTTAATTTCCGCTAATTGCGGGTAAGCAGGGAAGAGGCTATTTTCAAAATCATTGGAAATGGTCTCTTTCCATGTTTCTAGGGGTTTTGTAAATTGCTTTTCCCAATTTTTACGGGCTTTTTTGGGCTTGATTCCGGCATAGGCTTCTTGAGTTGATATGCCAAAATTGGGATAAACCATGACCAAGAATTTTCCTGATAACGAAAGCTCCAAGGGAGTTAACACGTCACCTTTTTCTGTTCCTAATTGTGCCTGGTTGAAAAGAAAAAATGCGCAATCACTTCCTAGCTTTTGGGCGAATGGAATCAAATCTTCATTTGTCAACGGCAATTTGAACATATCGCGTAAACCGAGTAGCGTGAAAGCGGCATCTGAGGATCCCCCACCCAGTCCAGCTCCCATGGGGATAACTTTATGCAGGTGAATGTGCACGGGAGGAATCGGGAATGCTTCTTTCAAAAGCTGATAGGCGCGGTAACATAAATTGGTTTCTAACACGCCAGAAATAGCTAATCCAGACGTGCTAAATTCGAAAGCATCATGTGGGGTAATTTCTAAGATATCTGACCAGGGAACAGGATAGAAACACGTGGACAGGTTATGAAAACCATCTGATCTTTTTTCGGTAATGTAAAGACCCAAATTGATTTTGGCGTTCGGAAATAAGATCATATTTAGTCTTCTAAGGTGTTACTGATTCCAAGGACTTTTAAAAGCAGGTTGATGAAGAAAAGGATAAAGGCCAACTGGAAAAATACGGGTGCAGCTGATTTATGTTCCACTTCTCGAATGAATAATTTTCGGGACTTTTCCATGACATCAATCTCCTGGAAGATAGCTTGTAAGGTTTTTTTGTCTGTGGCGCGATAGAATCGGCCATTTGCATGCTGGGCAATCATGCGTAAGGTGCTTTCGTCAACAGGGTCAAGACTAGCCTTTGGACTGCCTACGGCAATGGTATACACGGCTATTTTGAACGTTTTTGCTAATTCTGCTGAGGTTAAGGGGTCTAGATTCCCGGCTGTATTATTCCCGTCGCTGATAAGAATGATAATTTTTTTAGGATTCGCTTCTTCGCGAATCTGGTTGATGCACATACCCAATGCATCACCTAAAGCTGTCCCTTCTTCTGTGACTTGTTGCTGGGATAAAGATCGAAGTGAAAATGACAAAAAGCTACTGTCCGAAGTAATTGGGCTAGCCAGATAGGGCGCTCCGGCAAAGGCCACGAGTGCAATTTGATCAAATTTCCTTCCAGCAATAAATGCCTGTGCTGTTTGTTTTGCAATAGCCAAGCGAGAGGGTAGAACATCTTTGCTTAACATGGATGATGAAACATCAAGTCCCAAGGCAATGTCAACTCCTTCTTGCTGTATCCGGGTGTGGTAGACCGATTTATAGGGATCCGCGAGTGCAACAATGAGTGAAATCATGCAAAGACTTAAAACGGTATCCGGCAAAAATGTCAATATACGTGTTAATTTATGCTGTTTAAATGGAGTTTTGAATGATAGGACGACACGAGATTGATTCTTTCTTTTGACGAGTAGTCGAATCAAAATGATGATGATTGGTAAAGGAATAAGGTATAGAAAGAGCGAATTTTCCCATGAATAAGAAAATATGGATTTTACTTGATGCCAAGAATAGAAGATGTTGAATTTCATGACCGCTTGACTTCTTGATTTATTTTCGCTCGTTCTTGTAAATAAACGGTTTCTGCAATTTCGAGTAATACTTTAATAGCTTCAAGCGTTCGTGTGGAAAAGTTGCCGCCATAGATTGCGGAATCCACTTCCTGTAACGTTTTTTCTAGGCGTTTATCAGGTAAATTGTCCACCATTTCTGTTGTGGTGAACGTGGCAAACGGGATGTCGGTAAGGCGTTCCAAATAATTTTTCCATAAAGCTGCCGCGTTCTCAAGGTT
Organism: Bacteroidota bacterium; assembly: GCA_039805345.1. Taxonomy (GTDB): domain Bacteria; phylum Bacteroidota; class Bacteroidia; order Cytophagales; family Spirosomataceae; genus Aquirufa. The sequence continues at coordinate 20,680 of JBDLUL010000009.1, forward strand.
TTGTAAGCCCTTAGCAGAATTTGAAATATTTCGCATGAGCCGCTGATACGCGCGTTTGAATTCTAAATTTTTACGCCAAAGCAGGTAAAGTTTTAACCCTTGGCGAATCCGATTTCCCAATAACCAATACACCAGCCCTAGTACAATAAGCACGCTGACAGCCCCTAAAGTCAAGTTTCTTAAATCTGGTTTTGGCTTCAGTGGACTGATGGGAATGGATTGAATCAGTGAATCGATTTTTACCTCCTTTGCATGGGGCATCAATCGTTTCAGGTAAACTGTATCTTGGGTAGGAGAAACGACGGTGCAATCTAATTCGGTTTGAATCGCAACAGGGATTCGTAACGTTTGAAAATCCTGAATCGAAAACTGCCTGAATGTGTAGACTGCAGAATCTACACTTATGTTATTTTCGTTTGTTTTCGTAGGAAAATAATCTTTTTTGATCGGTTTAAATACGCCGTATGCTTGGTTTATACTGGGGAAAAAGATTTCTTGTTGGGGAGCATGTGATACCCGCAACACATAATGAATGTCTTGCCCAATTTTGGCTGAATCTTCCAAAAAACGTCCGAATACACGAATTGCTTGTTCCTGTTGCATCATTTTCGAACATTAAAAAGTTTCACTAGGGCCGGAACAAAGTCTTCCCCTGCGGGGATGCTTACGTAATCGGCCTGCCATTGCTTGCATTGGTTTTTTAATGCTGCGTATTCTTTGGCATTATCATGTAACTGCTCGCGAAATGAGCTAGCAGAGGTATTAACCCAAGTAGTTTGTTTGCGCTCCGGATCATATACCGGGATAATTCCCATTTTAGGCAATGCAGATTCCATATTGTCTTGCAAGTGAACCACAACTAAATCGTGTTTCTGCGCTAATGCCCGCAATAAATCTTGGTAATTATCATCGATAAAATCTGACAAGACAAATACAAGACTTTTGCGTTTTAAGGCTTGAAGCGTAAATTTTAGTCCTGCCTTTAAATCCGTCCCAGAACCCTCAGGGTCTAATCTGAAAATTTCGGAAATCGTTTTGTAGCCATGTTTTTTGCCTGCCCCCGGGGCAATGAATTTCTCATTTTGGTCTGAATAAGCACAAAACCCAATGTGGCCTGCTTCTTGCATGGCAGAGAAAGCGAGTACTCCGGCAACTTCTTTTAACGTAGTAATCTTGCTTTTGTTTCGTTTACCTACCAGCTGGGAGGCGCTTACATCCAACAAAAAGAAAACGGTTTGTTCTTTTTCTTCTTTGAAAAGTTTGACAAAAGTGCCGTGACCTTTCGCGGTGGTGTTCCAGTCGATATGGCGAACGTCATCCCCATAATGGTATTGCCTAAGGTCACTAAATTCCAAGCCTGACCCCTTGAAGATAGAGGAAAAGTTGCCGTGCATTTGGGTGTTTATCGCCTTACGAATGCGAATTTCCAATTGCACAATGTGAGAAAGGAATGATCGAATATCCACTTCTTTTTGCTGAAATTTAGCCTTAGAATCTTGCTAAATTACCTATTTTTTGAGCACTTTGGATGAAAAGCGAGAAAAGCTTTCTAATTTGTATCAAATTTGGTTTATGCGATTTTATATCATTATTCTCTTTTTGGCCTGTTGGGCATGCTCGGATTCGAAGCCTTCGAATCGGCTTCCTGAGGATCAAATGGCTGAAATTCTGGCGGATATTCATTTGGATGAGGGGAAAATTAGCGCATTGAATATTGTCAGTGCAGATACCTCGGTCATCTTATATAATCAATTGGAACGCGCAACCTTGAAAAGACATGGCGTTGATTCCACGCGCTTTGCCAAAAGCTTTGCTTCCTATGTTCAAGAGCCTCAGGATTTTATTGATTTATATAAACGCGTCAATGCGGCTTTAGCCAAAAAACAGCTGTTGAAGAAATAAGATGAAAAGCTTACTTTGTTTATTATTAATTAGTACATCGATTATGGCCCAAACACCCTTCATTCAAGGTCACCGCGGTTGTCGGGGCTTATATCCTGAGAATTCCATACCTGCCTTCGAACATGCCTTGGAATTGGGGGTTCGCGTATTGGAAATGGATGTCGTGTTATCAGCGGATGGTCAGGTGGTGGTGAGCCATGAGCCTTATATGAATGCGCGTTATGCAAGTCATCCAGCTGGCGAGGCTGTCGTTCGATCCGAAGAGTCGTCATTGAATCTATTCCAAATGTCTTATGCGGAAATCAAACGCTTTGACGTGGGGAAGCGAGGGAATAGCTTGTTTCTGGAACAAAAGGCGGTGCCTACTTACAAGCCTTTGTTAGCCGAAGTCCTTGCGCTTGGCGAAGCATTTCGCAAGCGAACGGGTGAAGCTGTTTACTATAACATTGAGATTAAGTCGGAGCCCGCCGAATATGGCAGGTCTCAACCTGCTGATGTCGCCGAATTTTCAAAGGCTGTTCATGCGGTGATTGAGAAGCATGTGGAATGGCCTTTCGTCATATTGCAGAGTTTTGATTTTCAGGTTTTGAAGTACTGGCACGATGTTTGGGGATCCGTACGTTTATCGGCCTTGGTCGAAAAAGAATCTCCCTCCTATGTGCTAGAAACATTAGGATTTACACCGGCCATTTTTAGTTCGAGTTATCAATATTTGACTGCTGATATGATTCAATTTTGCCATACGAATGGGATGCAGGTGATACCTTGGACGATTAATACCACAGCCCAAATGAAGCAATTTATTGCGCTGGGGGTTGATGGCATTATCACAGATTATCCAAATCGCGCGCCCAAGATTCATTAATTATTATGTCCTTGTTCAATGAGACTTTATTGTGGTTTATGAAACGGCGCATGCCGCGGATAGAGGCAATTTATGAGCGACCATTGGATTTGCAATACGATGGATTGACTCGGTTGATTACGGATGGTCGGGACACGGAGTGGGGTCGAAAATATGGCTATGCGGATTTTAGTTCTTACGCTACCTTTCGTGAACGCGTTCCCATTTCGACCTATGAAGAGCTATTTCCTTACATTGAACGCATGATGCAGGGAGAGCAACAAGTATTGTGGTCTTCGCCGATTAACTGGTTTTCCAAATCGTCGGGCACAACCAATGCCCGGAGTAAATTCATTCCGGTTTCTAAAGAGTCCTTGGAAGAATGCCACATGATGGGGGGAAAGGATATGATTACCTTGTTGATTCAAAATAAGCCAGAAACAAAGGTGTTTGAGGGGAAAGGCTTGTCAATTGGTGGTAGTTTATCATCCCATTCGATGAATTCGAGTATGTTGATGGGCGATGTTTCTGCGGTGGTCATGAAGAATTTGCCTATTTGGGCTCAAATGATCCGGACACCATCTTTGGATGTAGCTTTGATGGGTGACTGGGATCAGAAGATTGAGAAGATGGCATTGGAGACGTCACAGGAAAATGTGACAAGTATTTTGGGTGTTCCTACATGGACCTTGGTGTTGATTGAAAAAATATTGGAATTGACGGGTAAGCAATCTATTCTTGAGGTTTGGCCCAATTTTGAATTTTTAGTGCATGGCGCTGTAGCCTTTGAGCCTTATCGTGAATTGTTTCGGACGCATATTTTCCCGTCATCGGAAGTGCGTTTTTTAGAGATATATAATGCTTCGGAGGGATTTTTTGGGATTCAGGATGATTTAAATCGTCCGGATGAGATGTTGCTGATGTTGGATTACGGCATATTTTACGAGTTTATCCCGATGGGAGAAAAGGGGGAGGAGCATGATTCAATTGTGCCCTTGGAGCAAGTGGAGTTGGGGGTGAATTATGCGGTGGTTATTACGACGAATTCAGGTTTATGGCGGTATAAAATAGGAGATACTGTTCGTTTCACTTCTTTGAGTCCTTATCGGGTGAAAATTTCGGGAAGGACAAAACATTTTATCAATGCATTTGGTGAGGAGTTGATCATCGAAAATGCCGAACAAGCAGTTGCGGCAGCTTGTCGGGCCACGGATGCTGAAATCAAGGATTATACGGCGGCGCCGGCTTATATGGATGGAGGTAAGCGGGGAAGTCACGAATGGGTGATTGAATTTTCGCGTGCGCCAAAAGATTTGCGTACATTTGCAGCTGTGTTGGACGAAACCCTCCGTTCGAACAATTCGGATTATGATGCGAAGCGTTCGTATGATTTGGTTTTGGGACCTCCTAAGATACATGAAGCGCCAGCGGATACATTTTATGGCTGGATGCGGAGTCGAGGTAAATTAGGTGGGCAGCATAAAGTGCCGCGTTTGAGTAATCATCGCGAATTTTTGGAAGGAGTTTTGGCTCATATAAATCAATAACATGGCTTTAAAAGAAACAATTGAGGCAGGCATCAAAGATGCTATGCGTGCAAAAGATGCGGATCGTTTACGTGCATTACGTGCGATTAAATCAATGATATTATTGGAAGAGACCTCGGGCTCGAATGCAGAAGGCCTTTCGGCGGATGCGGAAATGAAAATTTTGATGAAGGCTGCCAAGCAACGGAAAGATTCGTTGGATGTGTATGTGACACAAAACCGTCCGGATTTAGCAGAAAAAGAGCAGGCGGAGTTGTCGATTATCGAGGAGTTTTTGCCAAAACAATTGTCTGAGGAGGAATTAACGACACGTATTGCTGAAATCATTGCGGCCGTGGGTGCAACGAGTCCTGCTGATATGGGTAAGGTAATGGGCGCTGCTTCGAAGCAATTAGCGGGTTTGGCAGATGGAAAAGCGATTTCGGTTAAGGTAGGTGAATTATTGAAAAAATAGATGGAATTGACGAAACGGGCGATACGGAATTTGAGTTTGGAAGCGTTGAAGCAGGAAATGGTTCAACATGGGGAGCCTGCGTTTCGTGCCAAACAGGTTTATGAGTGGATTTGGAAGAAGTCGGTGCGCTCGTTTGAAGCCATGGCGAATATCCCAAAAACCACGCGTGAATGGTTGGAAACGGAGTTTGATTTACAATGTGTGACAACTGCAGAGATGCAAGTAAGTACGGATCGGACGATTAAGTCGAGTTTCGCCTTGCATGATGCGCATTTGATTGAGGGGGTCTTGATCCCGACGCGGGAGCGAATGACAGCATGCGTTTCATCGCAGGTAGGATGTTCATTGACCTGCAGTTTTTGTGCGACCGGTTATATGGATCGTAAGCGGAATTTGGAAGCTTTTGAGATTTATGATCAGGTCGTGTTGATACGGGATCAGGCACAGGAAAAATATGGGATACCATTGACCAATATCGTATACATGGGTATGGGGGAACCTTTGTTAAATTATGCCAATGTATTGCAGTCGATCGAAATGATTACCTCACCGGAAGGATTGGGTATGGCATCTCGTCGGATTACGGTTTCAACGGCCGGTATTGCTAAAATGATTAAGAAGTTGGGCGACGATCAGGTGAAATTTAATTTGGCCTTGTCCTTGCATGCGGCCAATGATGAGAAGCGAAATCGCATCATGCCAATTAATGAGTCGAATACCTTGGAGGCTCTATCGGAGGCCTTGCGTTATTTTTACGAGAAGACAGAGAACGATATTACCTTGGAGTATATCATGTTCAATAAGTTCAATGATTCGGTGGAGGATGCGAAGGAATTGTACGAGTTCGCGCGTCAATTGCCATGTAAGATTAACATCATTGAATACAATCCAATCAAGCAGGCCGATTTTGTGAATGCGGAGGCGGATGCTTTGGCGAAGTTTACGGCGTTTTTGGAGAGCAAGAAAATGATCGTGAATGTTCGTCGCTCTCGAGGTAAAGATATCGATGCGGCCTGCGGGCAATTGGCCGGCAAAAAATAAGCCATGAACGAGTTATTTCCCATATTTTTAAAGTTGGACCGCTTGGACACGCTCGTCGTGGGTGGCGGGAATGTGGCCTTGGAGAAGGCGTCGGCGTTGTTGCGTAATTCACCTGGAGCAAGGGTGACTTTGGTGGCACCGATGTTCCGTGAGGAGACGTTAGTTTTTTTAAAGGATTTTCCGCAGGTTATTTTGTGTGAGCGCGGCTTTGAAATATCGGACATCGATGGACGGGATTTAGTCATCTGTGCAACGGATAATCGGGAATTGCACGAAGGCATTAAGCAAGCATGTACGGCGCGTCATTTACTGTGTAACGTGGCGGATACGCCGGAACTATGTGATTTTTATTTAGGGTCGATTGTTCAGAAGGGCGATTTGAAGATTGCGATATCGACTAATGGCAAGTCGCCTACCTTGGCGAAGCGGATTCGAGCATTTTTAGAGGATGTTATTCCTGAAGAAATTCAAGAGGGTCTTGAGGGCATGGAAGCCGCACGCAAGACTTTGAAAGGAGACTTTCAGGCGAAGATAAAGGCGTTGAATGAGTTGACGAAGGATTTAGTTTTTCGTAGGTAATTCCTCTTACCTTTGCCAATCCTCCAAGGTTTGGCAAAGGTAGTGTGTAGAGGTTAAAAATGACAGCGGATATAATCGATTATTAGGAAGTTGATAATCTTAAGTTTGTTTCGTTTTAAAAGCAGGAATGTGTATAATTTTAGTGAAAATCTAACCACTATTATATGTCACATTTATCTCATTATTTGACTCGATTTCAGTCGGGCAATTTTTATCACATTTATAATCGGGCGATTGATCGCAAACTAATGTTCAAGTCGAGCGCGAATTATCATTACTTTATGCGCTTGTGGAAACGCTACTTGGAAGGCTATCTGGATGTCATTTCGTATAGCTTAAATGCAAATCATTATCATTTTTTGGTTCGGGTGCGTTATTTTAGTCCAGAACAGCTAGCCGGACGAACAGAACATGAGTTGATTGCGGAGCGGTTAAAAATCTTTTTCCGAACGTATGCCCTGGCATTTAATAAGAAACATGTGCGAACAGGGTCATTATTTGAGGGGCCATTTAAGCGGGTGCTTGTCGGGGATAATTTTTATTTATCGTATTTGATCCATTATATACACGTGAATCCGGAGAAGAATAAGTTGTGTCACGATTTCAGAACATGGGAGTGGAGTTCATATAAGTATGTTGTGAAGCCTGGTGAGTCGCTTGTGGATCGAAAATTTGTGCTTAAGTGGTTTGGCAGTTTGCAGGAGTTTAAATTGTTTCATCAGAAGGAAAATCAGGAAGTTGATATTCGTTCATTTTTATCTGGTGATACAGAATAGAAGAAATCTTAAACCACTACCTTTGCCAAACCTTGGAGGATTGGCAAAGGTAAGAAAAAAGGGGGCTGCGCAGCAGCCCCCTTTTACATTCAATTACCTCGAAAGATTACAAGTATTGATTCGCGTTTGTTGCGTTCAAATCTTCGAAAGCTGTTTTTAAGCGAGCTACTAATGTTTCTTCGCCTTTACGTAACCACACACGTGGGTCATAATATTTCTTGTTTGGAGAAT
>JBDLUL010000010.1:0-2943 GCA_039805345.1 Bacteroidota bacterium
GATTTTGATTCCGGCTAATTGGAAGAAAAAAGGATTTGAATGGAGTTTTTATATTCCCTCTTTTTTCTGGTTTTTCTTTCTATTAGCCGCTTTGCAATTCATCATACAGTTCCGTGACTCCTTAGTTCAACCCTTTATTTATTTCCAATTTTGAGGTATGTCTTTGTGCTTTTTTGGTTCTTATCAACGCCTATAAAGGCGGAAGTAGATTCCTTGCAGGTCTGTCTTCCCTGCAATGAAATTCAAAAGGATTCTTCTCTTGCCTTGCTTGCGACTAAATGGAAATCAGGTGATTTAAAGATTTTACATTTGGGCGATTCACACGTACAAATTGGTCATTTTTCGGGAGAGATTAAACGTTTATTGCAGGCCAAAAACTCAGGTATCCATTTTCCCTACCCACTAGCGAAAAGTGTGGATGGTCGGCTTTTTAAAACGAAAGCTTTTGGGAATTGGACTGGTGTATCGGTTTTAAAACCCGCTTCCGGAATCAACATCAGTTTAACGGGTTACGCCGTTTCTACGCGGGATACCTCAGCGAATATTCAATGGGTAGCGAAAGATTCCTTGCTTTCTTTTCGAAGGGTTCGAGTATGGACAGAATCTGATTCTTGCGCTTTAACGCCTGATTTAGGGCCTTTCTTTCAGGTAACCCAGGTGCAGCAACAGGGCAATTTGCGTTTTTTTGACTTTGAATCAAGTTTGCCTTTGAATCAGTTCACATTACAAATGCGTAGAAATGCGCCGTTGCAAGATCAATTTACCTTACATGGAATTGAGTTAATTTCGGATGAAAAAGGCATTGAATACGTTGACTTAGGAGTGGCCGGCGCGCAATTTACCCAATTAAAATCTCGAGCTAATTTGGTATTAGATCAAGTGCGGGCCTTGAAACCAGACTTAATTATTTGTTCATTCGGGACTAACGAAGCCTATAATTTGAATTGGGATGCGCGTCTTTATGAGCGATCTCTAATTCAATTTTCACAAGACATAAAGTCAGTGCTGCCGCAATCCGTTTTTTTATGGACAAGCCCTCCGGATACCAGGAGCCAAAAACGGGTTCCTCGCTACCAGAATCAACTAGTTCAATTACTTTCAAATCAAGCTTTTCCATTTTATGATTTAAATGCTGTGATGGGTGGTTTTGGCTCGAGTTCTTCCTGGGTTAAGAAGGGATATTTTTTAAAAGATCAAGTACATTTAACTAAAGAAGGATATCAATTGCAGGCTAAACTTTTTGTTTTGGCCCTATTAAAATCCTGGGGCGATCAAGCCTCATTTGAAGCACTACTAGACCAGGTTAACAAACAAATTATCAGCGAAAATATTCCCAATTAATTTATATATTTAGGCTTAAACTATTTTGTCTTTGTGTGAGTTTTGTAACTAGGACAAATTTGCATCTATAATAAACCTTACTATGGCTATCAATTGCACAGTAAACAAGAAAAAGGTTTCCTTGGATATAGACCCTAACACACCGTTGTTATGGGCTTTAAGAGACCATTTATCACTTTTAGGAACGAAATACGGTTGCGGAATTGCCCAATGTGGCGCCTGTACCGTTTGGGTAAACGGGGAGCCGATGCGTTCTTGCGTTCTGCCTATTTCAGCGGTATCTAACGCGCAAATCACGACGATTGAAGGTTTAGATCCAGCCGGAAAACATCCGGTGCAACAAGCTTGGGACGAGTTAGATGTCCCACAATGTGGATATTGCCAAGCTGGTCAAATCATGACGGCAGCTGGACTTTTGAAAAATAATCCTCACCCGACAGATCAAGAAATTATCGATGGAATGTCGGGCAATATCTGCCGTTGTGGAACCTATCACCGTATTCAAGAAGCCGTAAAATTAGCCTCTAAAAAGATCAAGAAATGAAAACGTCCAGAAGAGATTTTCTCCAAAAAACCGCCCTATTTACGGGTGTATTTACCTTAGGTTTCGATTGGTTTTCAGCGGATGCCTCTGCCATGGAAGTGGTCGGATCTGCCGGTCGTTTTAATGCCTTCCTTTCGATTGATAGTTTAGGAAAAGTGATTTTATATTCCCCAAACCCAGAAATTGGTCAAGGAATTAAAACCGCATTTCCAGTTGTCGTTGCAGAAGAATTAGACGTCGATTGGGCTCAGGTACAAGTGGAGCAAGCGAATTTAGATACGAAACTTTTTGAACGTCAATTGACCGGAGGAAGTGGTGCCTTGAAACATTCTTGGGAGCGCTTAAGAAAAGCAGGTGCAACAGTTCGCAAGATGATGATGCAGGCTGCTGCAGATCAGTGGAAGGTGGATATAAGCACGTGTAAAACAGCAAAAGGAGTTGTCTTAGGACCTGCAGGCCAAAAAGCGACGTATGGTTCATTAGCTGAAGCCGCTTCTAAATTACCTGTGCCAACTGAAGTTACCTACAAGGATCGTAAGGACTATAAAATCATTGGATCTCGTGTGAAAGGGGTAGACAATAAAAATGTCATTACGGGTAAGCCTCTTTTCGGAATAGACATTAGAAAGCCTGGGATGGTGTTTGCGCAAATCGTGCGTCCTCCTTTTGGTGCTACGTTGAAATCTTTCTCAGCAGACGATGTGAAGAAAATGCCGGGTATTATCGACGTCGTTTCCTTTAAAAATAAAGTAGCTATTGTAGGGGAGAACACCTACGCAATTTTACAAGCACGCGCTAGTCTGCGATGTGATTACGGTTCTGATGCCCCTTTGGAAAGTACTGAGACCCATCAAAAATGGTTCGATGATGGCATGAAGTCCGACAAGGCGCAAGTGATGCGCAAGGATGGCGATTTTACAGCAGCTATCGCCACAGCGACTAAAGTCATTGAAGCAACCTATGAATGTCCCTTCATCTCGCACAGTCCGATGGAGCCGATGAATTTCTTTGCTGATGTTAAGTCAGACTCCGTGCTCTTAGCTGGACCTACCCAGGTT
>JBDLUL010000011.1:0-8736 GCA_039805345.1 Bacteroidota bacterium
AAGCCGATATAGGGGAAATTAAAAAAGACCCCTTTTGGGTGGGGGGATCCCCGGCAAATCCGGCTTATGTCTATGCTTGTCTCCATGCACAAGAGGCCTATGGTGAACGGATAAGCATATCTCAAGAACTTGCGAAAGTATTCACGCAAAATGCCCAACAGGTTAGCATTGTCAAAGATTACCCGGCATTTAGCTCGGCAGACACGAAGCTATTTGACCATTTAAAATCCCATGGATTTTTATGCAATCAATTTGCCTATCCGGATCCGAATGCCGCTGCGATTTGCAAGGCAATCCTACCTGCATGCATGCAATTAGATGATATAGAAGATCTTGTTGGCGCACTTGCCGATTATTAGGATTTCGCCTTTTTATACGAATACGCGAGTACGATGACACCAAAAAGCACAGCAGGGATGGATAGTATTTGACCCATATTCAAGGTCAAATTATTCTCGAAGGCACTCTGGTTTTCTTTTAAGAATTCATAGAAAAATCGCAAGGTAAACAGGACGATCATAAATGAGCCAGTCATCAAGCCTTCTTGTGTATCCTTCTTTTTCTTTGACCAAAACCACATCAAAAGTGCAAAAATCACCAAACAAGACAGTGCTTCGTACAATTGAGATGGATGCCGCGCTAGCACCAAATTAGGATCTGCATAGGGATTAAATTCTGTATCACGTAAAAATTTAAAGCCCCAAGGTAATTCCGTGGGTTTTCCAATAATTTCTGAATTCATCAAATTCCCCATGCGAATAAAAAATCCTGCCAAGGCTACAGCGGGTACAATGCGATCGGTTATATAGAGGTAGGACATGCCTGCATTTTTGCGTGCATAAAGATAAAAAGCAACAAAGAGTCCGATTGCGGCGCCATGCGAAGCCAAACCTGAAAACGGAGGCGTAATCATCTGCAAGAAAAAACGAAGCGGATCAGCTTGTAATAGCGGAAATTCATAGAAAAAATAATGCCCAGCGCGCGCACCTACAATCGTTGCCACCATCGTGTACATCAAGAGTTGGTCTGCTTGTTCCGTAGAACGCCCCTCCTGTTTGAACATGTAATTCACAACGCGAAAACCTGCGAGAAAAGCCATGGCAAAGAAGAAGCCGTACCAACGAATCGGAAAACCAAAAAGGTCAACAATAACGGGATTAGGGTCCCAAGAAATGAAAGCTATGGACATGGGCTTATCGAATGAAACCCAAAATTAAGAGATTTTTTAAGAATTAACGCGATACTTTCCGAACAAGCACTTGTATTGATTTTTTTATCACTTTGGCCGGATATAATCGCTGAGGTAAGCCTAATCCAAACATCGACTGCGAGGAAACCAGCAGGGCAAAAAACAATACGAGGGTTCGTTGGCGATTTTTCATTCTGCAAACATATAGAATTAAATAGTACTATGCAATGCAAGGTACTATAAAATTAACAAAAATTAAGTAAGCTCGATATATATGGGGGTACATGATAAGTTTGTAATTCAGTTTAGTTGTAGAAAAGACTTGCTTCATCAGGCCATTTCTGTTTATTTTGAATACATATGCAAGAAATCGAGCCATCCTTTCAGTGGGAATCCCTATACAATGCGGCACATGACCACAAGTCCCCCTTTTATGGCCGAACTTATTCGCAAACCGAATACGAAAACGACATTTATGGGTATTACATCCATCCCCTTTGGGATGAGATCGATTCTGAAACATTGTATTGTAAGATTCTATTTGCCGATTACGACCAGCAATATGCCATCATTGAATTGTTTGGCGAATGGAATGACACCTTGCACAATGACATTATGTTGCTGAAGCGGCAAGTTATCGATCACTTGCTGGCTGCTGGTATTAAACACTATATCCTATTGGGGGAGAATGTCTTTAATTTCCATGGGACCTTTGAAGATGATTACTATGCCGAGTGGTTTGAAGAAGTCGAAGATGGTTGGATCGTAGGATTGCACTTTGCAGAATTTGTCGAGCAAGAATGGGCTAAATACCACGTAGACTATTACATCAATTTTGGGGGAAACCTGCAAATCCCCAATTGGCGAACCTTAAAACCCGACCTGATTTTCTCCTATTTACACCATATTATGGCGAAGCGATTAGGCCCCGCATAAATAATTTAGCCACTCAGGATATTTTTAAATTCAAATTCCTCTACATTAGCCCTCAAATAACTATTTTCTATGAAAAACACACTTCTATTTTGCTTATTGAGCTTATCCTTTCTAGGATTCGCGAAGAAACCCGATACTCGTTATTATGAAATGCGCATTTATTACTGCCACCCAGGTAGATTAGATGCACTTATTCAACGTTTTACAAACCACACGACTAAAATTTTCGAAAAACATGGCATGACGAATGTGGGGTATTGGATTCCAAATACGAACACCGACAACGCACTTTATTACATTTTATCCTACCCAAGTCAAGCGGCGCGCGATACTTCTTGGAGTCATTTTGGAAAAGATCCTGCGTGGAAATCCGTAGCAAGCAAATCGGAAGAAAGCGGTAAAATCGTAGCAAAAGTAACAAGCATCTTTATGCATGCAACCGATTTCAGCCCGAAAATCAAGCCATCAAGTGCAGCGGCTGACCGCACTTTTGAGATGCGCACCTACACGGCGGCACCAGATAAATTACCCAATGTATTAGCTCGTTTCCGCGATTATACAACCAAGCTCTTCAAAAAGCATGGCATGGACAACATTGCTTATTTCACTACCCTTCCCAAAGATGGATCACAACCAAAATTATTGTATTTCATCGCCCACAAAAGTGAAGCTGCAGGAAAGGCTAGTTTTGATGCCTTCCGCTTAGATCCCAAGTGGATTTCAGTTAAAGGAGAATCAGAAAAAGATGGTAAAATCGTCGAAAAGGTCGAAACCATGTACTTGAGCCCGACGAGTTTCTCAACAATTCGATAAATGGTCGTATCTTTGGACGTGGTTTTTCAAACACCACGTCCAATTATATGCAGTGGATAAAAAAAGGACTTATATTTTGCCCTGATGGAAAATCATGGTGGAATCAACGAGGTTATGCACATGTCGTTTGTGCGGATACTTCATATGAAGATAAAATAAGACTTTACTATTCTGCACGCGATGAAAAAGGACGCTGTCAGGCTTCGTTCATCGACTTAGATTCAAACAATCTTTCCAATATACTTTACGTGCATCCTGAACCCATCTTGGATTTAGGAGTACCAGGAACTTTCGACGATTGCGGCATCATGCCCACCTGGTTTATGCAGCATGGCAAAGAGAAATGGTTATACTACATCGGCTGGACCGTTCGCAATACCATTCCCTACCACAACGCTTTGGGGCTTGCCAGTTCTACTGACGGCATTCATTTTACGAAAAAATTTACAGGACCCATCATAAGCACAACAGCAACTGAGCCCTATTTTAACGGTTCTGCCTGCTTTTTATACGATGATGGAATATACAAAGCTTGGTACTTAAACTGTACACACTGGCTTGAGGATCAAGGGCTGATGGAACCTTGCTACCATATTAAATACGCAGAATCAGTAGATGGAGTAACTTGGGAACGTAAAGGCCAAGTAGCTATCGATTACCGAGATGAAGTAGAAGGTGGCATTTCCAGGCCTAGTGTCATCATTGAAAATGGCATCTATAAAATGTGGTTTTCTGCCAGAGCAATAACAGATTACCGTACAAACAGAGCCCGTTCTTATCGTATTTATTACGCGGAATCCCAAGACGGAATTCATTGGACGCGTTTCGATGAACAAGTAGGCATCGATGTGAGTGAAAACCCGACAGATTGGGATCACACCATGATTGAATACCCCCTTGTCATTGCCCATAAAGGCAAGAAAATCATGTTTTACAATGGGAATCACTTTGGTCAAACCGGCGTAGGTTATGCCGAAATGGAATAATACGAATGAATTTTTCGCACTACGACAAACACCTCTTTCCAGGTTCCCAAACGCCTAGCAAACCCAAAGTGAGTGTTTGCTTCATTACCTACAAACATGAAGCCTATATTCGAACAAGTTTGGATGCAATCTTGGAACAGCAGGTAAATTTTGATTTTGAAATCATCATCGGCGAAGATCATTCACCGGATGGGACAGCGGAAATCGTACGCGAATATGCTCAAAAGTATCCCGAAAAAATCAAGGCTTATATCCGTCCTGAAAACCTAGGATCAAAAATCAATTATGTTCATTGTTTTCTTGATTGCAAAGGCGAATACATTGTTCACATTGAGGGAGATGACTACTGGACAGACCCCTTGAAATTGCAGCGCCAAGTTGACTTCTTAGATCAACACCCCAATGCTTCCGCTTGCTTTCACAATGCACAAATCATTTTCGAGGACGGCAGCAATCGGGCACCCCTATTGATTAATTCAGCTGACCAAAAACCTTGGGTAACATCAGCCGACTTCCTTGTAGAAAAAGAAACATGGTTCATGGCGACAGCCGCCGTGATGATGCGCCGGAAATATGCGCATGGCTTGCCGGAATGGTTTTTACATTCAAAAAGTGGTGACATTCCCTTGTATGTTATTTTAGCTGAACAAGGTCCCATCGGTTATTTACCAGAAGTCATGTCAGTCTATCGGAAAAACGAAGGAGGAATCAGCATGACCGATCACGTGTATGCAGATACTTTTATCAAAAACCGGATTTTCATGTATGCGAGTATCAACGCACACACGCATTACAAATACAAGCACCTCATCAGACCTATCTTACAGGCATATTACCTCATGCGAATGGATTGCCACGAAAACAAATCAGCCTGGAGCAAAAAAGCCTTGTATTTTAGTCGGGCGACCTTGCTGAATCCTCCTCGTACTGCCAAAGACTGGAAAGCTTACTTAAAAACGAATTTATTAAGTCCCAAAAATCTATTGGCCTATCTGAATTTTCGTTCTAAATTGAACCAATTCTTCAAGCGATAAATTTGCATTTTTTGCTGAATTAAAAGACCTTTATAACAAAGCGTTTCGCTCAACCTATTTTAATCACATGAAAAATTCCTTCCGTGGACGTTTGTCCATTATCGGTTCATTATGCCTATTGGCTTACCTGGGCATTTCTTCGTTTCAAAAAAATGAACACCAACGCTGGGGCCAAGCGCTTTTAGATTCATTAACCGAAACGCAAAAACATGAGGCTTCAAACGCGCTAGCAGGATTGCAAATCGACCCAGAGCTGGAAATAACGACCTTTGCGACCGAACCGATGTTGAAGAACCCGACCAACATGGACATCGATTCCAAAGGGCGCGTTTGGATTACGGAAGCTTTCAACTACAGACCAGCAATCGCAGGAAATCCCACAAATCCGGCCGGTGATCGCATCATCATCTTAGAAGATACCAATGGCGATGGCAAAGCAGATGCACAAAAAGTATTCTTTCAATCGCCTGCGTTAAATGCTCCACTGGGCATCGCGGTGCTGGATAGCATGGTCATTGTAGCTCAAAGCCCTTACATTTGGAGATTATACGATGATAATCACGATGATAAAGCCGACCGTCAGGAAATTATGTTTCAAGGCATCGGAGGAGACCAACATGACCACGGAGCACATGCCTTCACTTTTGGTCCAGACGGAAAACTATATTTCAACTTCGGCAATGAAGGCAAACAGCTTTTAGATGCCAAAGGAAATCCCGTATTAGACCAAGATGGCGACATTATTGGGCCCAATAAGTACAAACAAGGTATGGTCTTTCGTTGCAATGTAGATGGCACGCAAGTGGAATGTTTAGGCCATAACTTCCGTAACAATTTCGAAGTGGCTGTGGACTCCTATGGTGCACTTTGGCAATCGGATAACGATGACGATGGCAACAAAGGCGTTCGGATTAATTCCGTTTTTGAACACGGAAATTATGGATATACCGACGAAATGACAGGAGAAGGCTGGTCGGTGAAACGCACCAACATGGAATCCGAAATCCCCTTCCAGCATTGGCATTTAAACGACCCTGGGGTAGTTCCCAATATGTTACAAACGGGTTCAGGTTCCCCAACGGGTATACTTGTTTATGAAGGTCAATTACTCCCTGCTAAATTCCAAAATCAGATCATTCATGCCGATGCTGGACCTAATGTTGTACGCGCCTATCCGACAAAAGCGCAAGGTGCAGGCTATACGGCGAGTATCATCAATCTAGTAGAAGGCGTGAAAGATCAATGGTTTCGACCAGCTGATGTTACCGTAGCGCCCGATGGATCTATTTTCATTGCCGACTGGTATGATCCCGGCGTAGGAGGCCATCAGGCAGGTGACCAAAACAAAGGTCGCATCTACCGAATCGCCCCTAAAAACACACCCTATCTTGTAAAGAAACTACACTTAGGTTCGCACATGGGAGCGATTACCGCCTTATTCAATCCGAATCTTGCAACGCGGTATTTAGGATACAAGGCACTCCAAGGTTTTGGTAATAAGGCATTAAAAGACATAGCCGCAGTTTATCAAAACGAAAACAATCCCCGCTTAAAAGCGCGTTTATTCTGGTTACTAGCCCAAAGTCCTGACGGATTAAGTTACATCGACAAGGCCTTAACAAATCCGTCCATCGAATGGCGCATGATGGCCATCCGAGCGATGAAAATGCATCCATTCGATTCTTGGAAGGCGATGGCTCAACGGGTAGTAAAAGATGAAGATTTTCAGGTAAAACGTGAATTAGCCATAGCGCTACACCATGTAAAAAATACCGAAGCCGATGCGATTTGGGCGGCATTAGCTAGCCAACACAGCGGCGAGGACCGTTGGTATTTAGAAGCTTTAGGTATCGGCGCAGACCGAACATGGGATGCACGCTTGGCTGCATACCTAGCCTTAAAGCCGGCTGATTCACCAGCATTCCGCGATATTATCTTCCGGGCTAGAACTTCCATGGCAAACGCTTACTTATTTCAATACTTACAAGAGGCTAAGCCTTTGAACGAAAAATTACGCTATTTCCGAGCGCTGGATTTTATTCCTGGAGAAGAAAAATCGGCCTTATTAGTTCAGTTAATTAATACTCAACTCAAAAATGATGCTGAGGCAACCTTAATAGCCATACGCCATTTATCGCCTGCATTCATACAAAAAAATGCGACGGCACGCGCAACCGTCATTAAATTAATGCCTAAAAACGATGTAGATGAATACACCAAACTGATTGAAAAATACAATTTGGGCGAACTGAAACCGGATTTAATGCAGATGATTTTGAGCAAAAAAGGAGGCCGACAAGCAGCAAAAGCAATCTATGCACTTCCGAATGGAGGTCAATTCATTAAGTCAAATTTTGAGAAAGGCAATAATGCGGTGAAACGATCCATCATCGATGCCATCCGCTGGCAAGGAAACAAAGAAAGTATCGCATTATTAAATCAAACGGTGTTAGATACAAGATTGGAGCTAATTGTCCGTAAAGATGCAGCAAAGGGAATAGGTAACTCCTACCCTGCTGGGGAAGATTTTGTATTGAAAGCGTTGAAAGAAAAACAAATCCCGGCCAACTTAATTCCATCGGCTGTTGAATCAGTAAGTAAAGCTTGGCGTAAAGGCGTACGAGTGGAAGCGAATACTTATTTAAGCGGTACACAAAGTAATGCCAAAACAAAACACCCTGCTTTGAACGATTTAATTAATCTAAATGGCGTAGCAAAAAATGGCATCAAGGTATTTGTCGAACAATGTGCCATGTGCCATCAAATCAACAATGAAGGCATCGATTTCGGCCCTAAATTATCGGAAATAGGCTCAAAATTATCGAAGGAGGGCATGTATTTGTCCATTCTTCATCCGAATGCGGGAATTGGATTTGGCTATGAGACATTTGAGATTACAACAAAAAAAGGGGATGTTTATCAAGGCATTGTGACCTCTAAAAACGAAACCGATATCGAATTAAAATTACCCGGTGGAAGCGTCCAAAATTTCAAGACGTCGGCATTAAAATCAGTCAAACCATTAGACAACTCGATGATGCCCGATGGACTTGCGGATGGCATATCAACGACCGAATTAACCGATTTAGTGGAGTATTTAAGTACCTTAAAAAAGAAATAAGATGAACCGTCGATCATTCAGTCAACTCCTTACAGCTGGTGTATTAGGTACCCAAACATTGAAAGGCCAAACCCCAGCTGAAAAACCATTCAGCTTAACATATGCCCCACATTTCGGAATGTTCGAACAACATGCCGGCAAAGATTACGTCAACCAGTTGAAATTCATGCACGAAATGGGATTTCGTGCCTTGGAAGACAATGAAATGATGGAAAAACCCATCGAGATGCAAGAGAAAATCGGCGCGGCATTAGGCCGTCTCGGGATGGAAATGGGCGTATTTGTCATCAAATTTCCTGGATTTTTTGACAAATCGCACATGACGACTGGCGATAAAACTTGGACTGATCTCTTTTTGAAATCCTGCCGACAAGCCGTAGAAACGTCAAAGCGGGTCAATGCCAAATGGGCAACCGTTGTTCCAGGAAATTTCACGCGCAACTTACCGATGGGCATTCAGACCGGAAACGTCATCGAAGTATTAAAACGAGGGGCTGAAATCCTAGAACCGCATCAGCTAACGATGGTACTTGAGCCCTTAAGCGATAATCCCGATTTATTTTTACGCCATTCTGATCAAAGCTATATGATCTGTAAAGGTGTTAATAGCCCATCATGCAAAATCCTTTTCGATATGTACCACATGCAACGCAATGA
>JBDLUL010000012.1:0-3474 GCA_039805345.1 Bacteroidota bacterium
GGATTTTGACGCCAAAATTTACCCAAGCCTTGATCACCGCTCCAATGGTTAAATAAAGGGCGCAAGGCACTTGGAATTAAGACTGGCGGAGAATTAACCCCTTGAAATGAAGCAACTATGGCTCTTTGTGGATTTGCCAAGGAAGTCAAATTCGTTAGATGCGAAGTTGTCAAAAAGGGTAAGTCGCATAATAACACCAAAACATCTTGTGAGATATCCACCGCTTTGAGCCCGACAGCCAATGTCTCTCCCATCCCTTTTTCCCAATCTTCAACCTGGACAAACGATATGTTAGGAAACTCCTTTTGTAAGTTTTCCACGATTAGAATCGATTGGTCCACCTCAGCCCCTAAACAAACCAATACTTCTTGACATACCGAATAGGCCAAACGAATCGATCGCTCCAACAGGCTTTGGCCCTGATAAACTAATAATTGTTTCGCTTCCCCTAAACGAGTTGATGCCCCCGCTGCTAAAATTACTCCGACCATTTAAATCGAACTTAAATCAAATGGCAACGTGCGAACACGCTTACCAGTAGCATGGAATATTGCATTGCATAATGCAGGGGCAATCGGAGGTAATCCAGGTTCACCTACACCACCCGGTTCATCCTGACTAGGCATGACGAAAATTGTTGACGCAGGAATTTCCCCTTGACGCAAGACGGTATATTCGTGGAAGTTACTTTGATCCGTTTTGCCATGCGTCCGAGTGATCTGAGTACACACCGCAGCAGAAAGCCCATAAACAATATTACTTTCCACTTGCGCTTTGATGTTATCTGGATTTAATGGGAATCCACAATCAATGACCGAATAGACATGCTTAATATTAACACCTGATTTTTGCTTCTCCACAACAATCGCATGGGCAACAATACTCGCAAATGAACGTGCGATAGCAATACCGATGGAGACACCCTGCTTACGTTTTGCACGGTAATCGGAGATTTCAGCCAATTTATTCAATACGGCAACAAACTTTGGCGCATCGCGCAAAAGATGTAAACGTAAATCCAACGGATCTTTTTCTCCCTCTGCAGCTAATTCATCCAAGAAGGATTCTTGCGCAAAGACATTGGTCGATGCATAAACTGAACGCCACCACAAGACAGGCATTTGCGGATCAACCCAATTAAACGAGTTACGACGTGCTGGAAAAGCATACGGGCTATCCTCTAAACTAATTCCCTCCCCAGCCCAAGGATCTGGATTTTTACGCATATCCGCCTTAAAGACAGAAGCCATAATGGACGCACCATTCAAACGATGTTCAAACGCTAATACGTTACCATCCTTATCTAATCCTCCTTGCATCGCAGAAATCATACCCGGTCGGTAAGGTCCTTGTTGGATATCATCTTCACGCGTCCAAATCACTTTC
The DNA here is from genome assembly GCA_039805345.1 of Bacteroidota bacterium. Classification (GTDB taxonomy): domain Bacteria; phylum Bacteroidota; class Bacteroidia; order Cytophagales; family Spirosomataceae; genus Aquirufa. The sequence continues at coordinate 1,387 of JBDLUL010000012.1, forward strand.
ACAGGTGCATTCACCTGCTTCGATAAATTGGCTGCTTGCATAACAAAATCAAAAACAGCTTTCCGACCAAAGGCTCCACCCATAAAAGTGACATTCACTTTGATATTTTGACGCTTAATGCCTAAATAAGTCGCTAAATCATTAACCAAACCATCTGGACCTTGAACCGGTGCCCAAACTTCCACTTGATCCCCTTGAACAAATACCGTAGCGTTACATGGCTCCATGGGCGCATGGGACATAAATGGCGTCTGATAAGTTCCTTGAACCTTATAATCTGATAACTGCAATGCTTTGGCAAAATCACCCACTTTGGCATCCTTGTATTCGTTGCCCTCGTGTAAAGAAGCCGCTTTGGCCTGATTAAAATATTGCTCCGTTGCTGTCTCTCCGAATCCCAAGGCATTCCAAGATACTTGAACGAGTTTTTTTGCTTTTAAGGTCGACCAATACGATTCACCAACTACGGCAATTGCTTCAGCTTTGCCACGTAATTTTTGGTCAAATCCATTGGAATCCGAATAAGGACCGTGAAAGAATACACGCTCAGTCTTCAATACAAAGCGAACTCCCTTAACGGCCATCGCTTTCGTGGCATCGTACGATTGTACCTTGCCATAGATGTAAGGTGAATGAACAATGCTCGCATACAACATCCCAGGCAATTGCACATCCATCCCAAAAATAGCTGTTCCGTCTACCTTTGCAGGCACATCGGGACGCATAGATGGTTTACCTAATTGCGTAAACTCAGCAAACGATTTTAACTTAGGCTTAGTTGGCACAGGTAAATAAGAAGCCTCTTCGACTAATTCCCCATAGGACAATTTAGCCTGTGTTTGTTTATTGATTACAAAACCTCCTTGGGTAGAACAATCGCTTGTAGTAACTTTCCAACGATTCGCTGCAGCTTGTACAAGCATTTCTCGAACAGTTGCTCCAGCAGTACGCAAGGGAATCCAGCGCGTACGGACAGAGGATGAACCTCCTGACAATTGAGAACCAAAACGATCAGAACCATCCGTCATTTGAATCTCTACTTGCTCCAAAGGAATATCTAACTCTTCTGCTAATAACATCGGAAGGATTTGATAAGTACCTTGACCCATATCCGGACGTGGATTAAACAAGGTTACCTTTCCCGATTCATTGATATTGATATAAGGGTTAATTTGAACCCCTGCTGCATTAATCTTCTGTAATTGCTTTCCGCGGCTATCCGAAGAAAAACCCAAAGCCAGCACAAAGGCTGATGTCGTACTGATGCGCAAAAAATCGCGACGCGAAGTTGTTGGTTTCATGTTTAAGATTTTTTAGTGCTTTGAATTTTCTTAGCTGCCGAATGAATCGCTTGACGCATACGGGGATACGTTCCGCACCGACAAATATTCCCTGCCATCGCGTTATCAATATCCGCATCGCTTGGATTTGGATTCGAAGCTAACAAGGCAGAGGCTGCTAAAATTTGACCTGATTGACAATAGCCACACTGAGGAACTTGCGCTTCCACCCAAGCTTCTTGAACAGGGTGAGTTGCATTTTCCGACAAACCTTCAATCGTTGTGATTTTATCTGTTGCCTTTAAGGCAGAAACCGGTGTAGAACAAGAACGAACAGGTGCGCCATTCAATAAAACGGTACAGGCACCACATAAACCCATTCCACATCCGAATTTTGTACCGGTATATCCGATGACATCACGAATGACCCAAAGTAAAGGCGTATCAGAATCCACATCGACGCGATGCTTTTTCTTATTAACAGTTAACTGATAAATCGACATAAGAGAAATTTTATACAGCTAAATTTACAATAAACATTCTATTTTTGTTGCATGCTTTTACCCGAAGAAATAAAATTCATTCAGGATCATTTACAACATGACGCGAGTCGTATCGCGTTGTCGGCAAAAAAGTATCCCCTTCTGGATATCAAAAAATTAGCCGGCCAAATCCAAGCGAGACAAAAATTAGCCGATAAAATGCCGATATGGACAGCGGATGAAGCTATTTGTTTCCCCCAACAAATATCCTTGGAGCAGGCATCATCAGAAGCAACAGCTTTATTTAAGGCCACACTGGTCAACGG
>JBDLUL010000013.1:0-23222 GCA_039805345.1 Bacteroidota bacterium
TTATTTTGATAGACCTTAATGCCCGCACCCGTCGCACAAAACAAATCCATGTAACCATCTTGATTAAAATCAACCAAGACAAACCAATTCTCAATGCGAGGAAATTGGGCAACATACCTCGGCGCAAAGGTGAAGGCACCCGCTGAATCTTGTAAGAATGTAGCTATTTGTTGGGTCGTCCGATCAAAGGTCACCAAATCCATGACCCCATCCGCATTCAAATCCATGCGTTGATATTGCATGGCATTCATCCCTCCAGCCCAGGCATTTGTTTGCGAAAGTCCATTTTGTTTGACCGGAATACCTTGAAAAACATCAAATCGCAAGGTCTGCCCTTGGATTTGCATACTTATCAAGCCCAATAAAAGGATTAAACAATTTTTCATTCGATATTTGCACCTGCAAGAAAACAAAGGCTCACTAAAATTAACATGAAGATTTTAAATTCAGCTCTTTTAGAATTTTTTCTATCCTCTTCAGGTGTTTGTACCGATACGCGTAAGATCCAAGCAGGGAATTTATTTTTCGCTTTAAAGGGTCCCAATTTCAATGCGAACGCATTAGCGAAAGAGGCAATAGAAAAAGGAGCCTTGGCTGCAGTTATCGATGATGCCGCTTATGAAATAAGCGACAAGACCCTTTTAGTTGAAGACGGACTACAAGCACTACAGGACTTAGCGCGTGATTTTCGCAATACCTTATCCATCCCTGTGATTGGATTAACGGGATCTAATGGAAAAACGACAACGAAAGAGTTACTATTTTCTGTACTTTCCCAAAAATTCCATTGCTATGCTACAGCAGGCAATTTGAACAATCACATCGGAGTTCCACTTTCCATCTTGCAGATTAAACCAAATCATGAGGTTGCTGTGATAGAAATGGGGGCCAACAAACAGGGTGATATCAAAGAATTAGTTGAAATAGCCCAACCAACACATAGTTTAATTACGAACATTGGGAAAGCGCATTTAGAAGGATTTGGCGGAGAAGCCGGGGTTCGAAAAGGCAAAGGGGAATTGTTTGATTATGTAGCTCAACATGGCGGGACCGTTTTTTTACCGAAAGAAAAAAATGTTGTTCATGAGATGAGCGAAGCAAGAGGGATTAGTACATGCATTATTGCAAATGAGGCTATGCCTACTGAATTAATAGAAGCAAAACCTACCGTTACCTTTTCCTGCGCGGATGGCAGCATTGTCAAATCGCACCTACCTGGCATTTATAATTTTGAAAATATTCAAATGGCGATTGCCGTAGGAAAAGCTTTTGGACTTAGCGATGAAGCTTGTAGTAGAGGTATTTCATCCTACATTCCGACCAACCACCGGTCTCAATTTATCAAAATTGGATCCAACCAAGTCTTGATGGATGCCTACAATGCGAATCCGTCCTCCATGGAAGCGGCCATTAGCCATTTTGCTGAGACGGAAAATAATCCGAAGATTGTCATATTAGGCGACATGTTCGAATTGGGCGATTTATCTGCTAAAGAACATGCATCACTAGGCAAACTTATCGCAGGGTTCCCATTTTCTAAGGTACTGCTTGTGGGGGCACACATGCAACATGCACTCATCAACTTACCTCAAGCCTATTATTTTCCTGACAAATTCGGTTTACACAATTGGTTACAAGATAATCCAATTACAAACAGCTTTTTGTTAGTGAAAGGTTCTCGGGGAATCCAACTGGAAAGTGTATTAGCTTTCTTGGAATCTTAGTTAATCGTTTATCCAAACAAAATTTTGTTGCTCAGCAATAAAGGGCTAAATTTGCACTTTCTTAAGAATTCGAAATAAAAAACAATACACAATGGCATCACAATCAGGCACTTACGTACCTTACAAAGTTAAAGACATTGCATTGGCCGACTGGGGTCGCAAAGAGATTCAATTAGCGGAAGCTGAAATGCCAGGTTTAATGGCATTGCGTGCGGAATTTGGCGCAGCACAACCCTTGAAAGGTGCTCGCATCGCTGGTTGTTTACACATGACGATTCAAACAGCGGTTTTAATCGAAACATTAACCGCTTTAGGAGCGGATGTAACATGGTCTTCATGTAACATTTTCTCTACACAAGATCACGCAGCAGCGGCCATCGCAGCGGCTGGAATCCCTGTATATGCTTGGAAAGGCATGAACGAAGAGGAATTCAACTGGTGCATCGAGCAAACGTTATTCTTCGGCGAAGAGCGTCAACCTTTGAACATGATCTTAGATGATGGTGGAGATTTGACGAATATGGTTTTTGATGACTATCCGGAATTAATCGAAGGAATCAAAGGTCTTTCCGAAGAAACAACGACAGGTGTACACCGTCTATACGAGCGTATGAAGAATGGCACATTATTCTTGCCAGCAATCAACGTAAATGACTCGGTAACGAAGTCTAAGTTTGATAATAAATATGGCTGTAAAGAGTCATTGGTTGATGCGATTCGTCGTGCAACCGACTTAATGTTAGCAGGTAAAGTTGCTGTTGTAGCAGGTTACGGTGACGTAGGAAAAGGTTCAGCAGATTCATTGCGTGGCGCTGGTTGCCGGGTATTGGTTACTGAAATCGATCCAATCTGTGCGCTTCAAGCTGCCATGGATGGATACGAAGTTGTTCCTATGGATGAAGCTGCGACGCGTGCTAACATCTTTGTAACAGCGACGGGTAACGTGAAGATTATCCGTGATCGTCACTTCAAAGCGATGAAAGACAAAGCGATCGTTTGTAACATCGGTCACTTCGATAACGAAATCGATATGGAATGGTTGAACAACAATTACGGTTCAACAAAAGACCAAATCAAACCACAGGTAGATATGTACACAATCGACGGCAAAAACGTAATCGTTTTGGCAGAAGGTCGTTTGGTGAATTTAGGCTGCGCGATGGGTCACCCATCTTTCGTAATGTCGAACTCATTCTGTAATCAAACATTAGCTCAATTAGAATTATGGGCGAATGCTAAAAATTACGAAAACAAAGTTTACATCTTACCAAAACACTTGGATGAGAAAGTAGCTTTCTTACACCTTGCACACATCGGTGCAAAGTTGGAGAAATTAGAAAAAGAACAAGCAGAATACATCGGCGTACCTCAAGCAGGTCCTTTCAAGCCGGAGCATTACCGCTACTAGGATTTTCCTACGAGATATCAAAAGCTGCACTCACAAGGTGCAGCTTTTTTTATATCTTTAATTTCAATTTTGATATCAATGCCCAAGAAACTACTTCTCATCCTCTTATTACCATTCGGATTATTTGGTCAAAAATTCAGCCATGCAGATAGCCTACGCGGCACATTAAGCCCTGCACGCGCATGTTTTGACGTATTGCACTATGACCTTCATGTGGCCGTTAACCCGACCGAAAAAAGCATTGCAGGAACGAATAGCATTCGTTTCATCACGACCCAACAAACGAAAGAGATACAATTGGATTTATTTGCTAACCTGGTGGTAGATGAAATTCGATGGGCAAACAAAAAAGTTAATTTCCGTCGGGATGGCAACGCCATTTTCATTCAAGCCGGCAAAGAGATTCCGGCCAAACAAGTGCAAACCGTTTGGGTCAAGTACCATGGCCAACCTAGACCTGCCGTCAAACCACCATGGGATGGCGGTTTTTCATGGACAAAAGACCCGAAGGGCAATCCATGGGTAACGGTATCCTGTGAGGGACTAGGCGCCTCCGTGTGGTGGCCCTGCAAAGATCATCCTTCCGACGAGCCTGCTTCGATGGACATTCGTATCGAAGGACCCAAAGGTCTTGTTTCGGTATCTAATGGGAATTTAGTAGAAAAAATAAGCAAATCAACGACCGATGAATACCATTGGAAAGTGAGCTATCCAATTAACTTGTACAATGTCAGCATTAATATGGCCGACTATGCACATTGGTCTAAAACAATGCGACAACTCAATGGAAGAGATTTGAATTTGGACTATTATGTATTGAAAGAAAATGAAAGTATCGCCAAAAAGCACTTTGAGCAAAGTGAAGAGATGTTACGCATTTTCGAAAAGTATTTTGGCCCCTACCCTTTTCCTAAAGATGGATACGCATTGGTTGAAACAGATTATTGGGGCATGGAGCATCAAAGTGCCGTAGCCTATGGCAACCACTACAAAAACAACAAATTCGGCTTTGATTTCATCATCATTCATGAGTCAGCCCATGAATGGTTTGGTAACTCAATCTCTTGCTCAGACCATGCAGACCTTTGGATTCATGAAGCCTTGGGAACCTACGCAGAAGCCATTTACGTGGAGGAGAAATTTGGAAAGGCAAGAGCGCAAGAATACCTGAATGGACAAAAACGCAACATTCGCTATGCATTTCCGATTGCTGGTCCCTATCAAGTCAATTACCAACATCCTGATTCCGATATGTATTTCAAAGGGACATGGATGTTTCATACCTTACGAAATATCATGCAGGATGACGCACTTTGGTTTAAAACAATGCGCGAATTCTGTTTAGCCTTCTACCATAAAAATACCAATACACAAGAGGTAGTCGAATACTGGAGCAAGCACCTAAACAAACCAATCAAAGAATTGATGTTGAATTATCTGTATCAAGTTAAGAATCCCAATCTTCAGTATAGCGTCCAACAAACGGGGAACACCTGGACCTTACGCTATCGATGGAGCAATTTATCGGATGACATTAACTTTCCACTAGGCTTGAAAACGGGAGAAAAATTTAAACCCAATTCGACCTGGCAAGAAATCAAATTAGACCATGCACCTGAGTTAGATGAAGAAAGCTATTTATTTGACAAAGAATTGCTAAAATAAATCACTGAAATCCCGTATTTTTGCACAAAATTAAGACAGAAAAGAAATGAAATTTGGCGTAATCGTATTCCCGGGTTCCAATTGTGATGATGACACCGTTGGCGTAATTCAAAGCTTAGGCCATGAGGCCATTAAATTGTGGCACAAGGATACCGATTTACAAGGCTGTGATTTCATTATCGTCCCAGGTGGTTTCTCTTATGGAGATTACTTGCGTTCTGGTGCGATTGCACGCTTTTCCCCGATCATGGACCATGTTATCGAATTCGCGAAAAACGGTGGTTATTTAATGGGAATCTGCAATGGTTTTCAAGTTTTGGTTGAAGCGCATTTATTACCTGGCGTACTTTTGCGCAATAGCTCTCAAAAATTCATTTCAAAAAATATCTACTTAAAAGCAGCAACGAACAATGCGTTGTTGACCCAAGAATTAGATCTTAATAAGGCTTACAAAATACCTATCGCACACGCGGAAGGTCGTTACTTTGCTGACGAAGCGACATTAGCTTCTTTGCAAGCAAATGATCAGATCTTATTTTACTATTGCGATGAAGCTGGAAACGTCAATGAAGCTGCAAATCCGAATGGAAGTTTATTGAACATTGCAGGTATTTGCAATGAAAGTCGTAATGTATTTGGACTTATGCCGCACCCAGAACGTGCTGCAGATCCGGATTTGAACAACACGGATGGTTTAGAAATCATGAAGCAGTTAATACTTGAACTAGCATAAAATCAAAAGGCGCGAAATTCGCGCCTTTTTTTATTTCCTATTGTGAAGACGCGACACCTCGCGTCTTTTATTTTGTAATCGCGAAAAATCGCGTCTCTACAATTATCTTAAATCATTCACCTCAACCCCAGGAAATGCTTTCTTATTAAATGTAAAAAAGGCATCATCGGCTCCTGCTTTCGGATTCAATTTAGTTACACTAAACAACTGCTTCTTACCGGATTTATTCACAATGGTCCAAGACTTAACCGTAAAGTCAGCGGTATTGATTTTAAGGCTTATATGCTTCACCTGAGCAGCCTTTCCACCGGGAACCATCTCTACCGTAGCAATGCCACCTGATTCGCCTACTAACGTAAACTTGTAGGCTTTTTTATCAAAGGTATAAATCTTCGCAGGATTCAAATCGCCATCCGCTGGATCAAAGGCTGAAATATTCACTTCATTGATTTCTTTGATATAAGTTGCTACCTCTTTCCCGTTATTGAAAATTTCTTGTCCAGCAGTTTTTAAGCGAAACTTTGTCCCCTTGACAGTAATCGATCCATTCATCGGATTTCCCCCATCGGTTTGATAGCTAAAATTCGCCGAAAACGAACCCATACTTTTATATTTCTTTTGCATCCCATCAATGAAACGGATGGCCTTATTCGCTTGCCCCCATACAGGAAGCGATAACAATAATAAAACGACTAGCTTTTTCATTACTTTAAATTTTTCAAAATTTCTTCTAACTCCGTTTCGGATTTCACTAATACCTCGCGTGCTTTTGAACCACCAAAAGTACCGACAATGCCCGCAGCCTCTAATTGATCAATCAATCGGCCCGCACGGTTATAGCCTAATTTCAATTTACGCTGAATCAAGGAAGTACTACCTTGTTGATGCATAACAACCAAACGAGCCGCTTCATCGAAAAACGAATCCCGATCACCTAAATCGACATCGCCACGATCTTGTCCACCCATTTCATCTGCATCAGGTTCAGGCAGCAAGTACGCTGACGAATAACCTTGTTGGTTACCAATAAAATCACAAATCTCTTCTACCTCCGGGGTATCCACAAAAGCACACTGTAAACGAATCACCTCAGATCCCATGGACAAAAGCATGTCTCCCATACCGACCAATTGGTCTGCCCCACCGGCATCCAAAATCGTACGTGAGTCAATTTTCGACATTACCTTGAACGATAAACGCGCCGGAAAATTGGCTTTAATCGTACCCGTAATAACGTTGACAGATGGACGTTGCGTGGCAACAACTAAGTGAATACCAATCGCACGAGCTAATTGAGCTAAACGCGCAATCGGATGTTCTACCTCCTTGCCGGCCGTCAACATCAAATCGGCTAATTCGTCTATCACCAACACGATGTAAGGCATAAAATCATGCTCGTTCGGATTCAGTCGGCGATTGATAAATTTCGTATTGTATTCTTTAATGTTACGACATCCTGCTTCCTTCAACTTATCGTACCGCATATCCATCTCCTTACAAAGCGAGTTCAGTGTCGCAACGACCTTCTTCGTGTCGGTAATAATCGCCTCCGCTGAATCCGGTAAACAAGCTAAGAAATGACGCTCCAACTTGTTGAACAATGAAAGCTCAACCTTCTTCGGATCCACCAATACAAACTTCAAGGTCGATGGGTGCTTTTTGTAAATCAACGAAGTCAATAACATATTTAATCCCACTGACTTTCCTTGACCCGTCGCGCCAGCCATCAACAAGTGAGGCATTTTCGCTAAGTCGGCCACAAAAATTTCGTTCGAAATCGTTTTACCTAAGGTAATAGGCAAATCATAGGTAGACTTCTGGAATTTCTCAGAACCTATCACGGCACGTACGGGAACCATTTCACGATTCTTATTCGCTACCTCGATACCAATCGTTCCTTTACCCGGCATTTGACCGATGATACGAACGCCCATCGCCGCCAGAGAAAGTGACAAATCATCCTCCAAAGAAGTGATTTTACTTACACGCACACCCGCTTTGGGAACAATCTCATACAAAGTAACCGTTGGCCCAATTGTCGCTTCAATCTTCTGAATTCCAATACCGTAGTTCAATAAGGTCTCAACAATTTTCTCCTTGTTTTCCTTCAGCTCATCCATTGTCACTTGGGTAGTCTGATTCTTTTGATCATACTCTTTCAATAAATCAAGCGTTGGATAAACGTACTTTGGCAAATCAGCCGTCGGATCATACAACCCAAACTGTGCTACTAAATCATTCGCTTGGACCGCAGTAGTCACAGGAGTTTCTTCAACTTCAGGAGCATCATCTTCATCCGCGACCTTGAAGGTAAACGGTGTCTCGTCCACTTCTTCCAAAGCTGCCTCCGCAATTTGCTCTTCTACAATCGGCAAATCTGCTGGCAAGAGATCCTCTTCATCCTCTACCTTTACAGGCGGAACATGTGGGCGATAAGTCTCTAAATCCTCATTATCCACATGGAAGGATGGGTCATCGTCATCATTAAACAATGCTTCATCAGCTTCAGCTAATTCGTCCATCGCTAATTCTCCACCGGAAGCAGCCGTTTGAACTTTAGCTTTAGCAGGGTTCCATTGGTAGAACAAAATCAAAAATACGAGCCCGGCGAATCCTAGCGCAAAAATGGCTAAGTAACCGATCAATTGTATCAATTTCTCACTCACAAAATAACCTACGCCTCCACCGATGGAGTGTGGCAAATCCAATTGATACACAAAAAAACCAGCTAATAAACTACCCCAAATGATGTAGAAAATCACTTGCCAGGTCAAACGATCCAAGGGATAGATTTCCTTCTTGAAAATAAGTTTGATGGCCGACAAAAAGAATAAGGGAATTAATAATAAAGAAGACCAACCAAAAGTTCTGAACAAGAAAAAATGCGCAATTTTCGCACCAAGTAAACCTGCCCAGTTTTTAACTGGAATATCGGAACCAGCAATCACATCCAAAGCACCCTCAGCTACTTCACTTTGGTCTGCAATGCCTACGAAGAAACTTGACAAAAAAGCAAAAAGCAAAAGAAAACCTATAAGAGACAAAAAGCATCCGAAAATCAATCGAACGCGGTATGCAATCTCGGCAGGTGTCTTAGGTTTCCTGTTTTCAGTATCAAAATTAATTTGAAGGGTACTCGTAGGATTTACTATCTTCTTGGCCATCTAAGAAACAATCATATTTAACATATAAATTTCGACTTTTTGATTCGATTTACAAAATCAAATTTACAGACCCGCTTGAACGATTCCTTGATTAATTTCCTTGATCAAACCCGGACCTTCATATATGAATCCCGTATAAATTTGCACCAGACTCGCGCCGGCACGCAATTTCTCTAAGGCATCAGCCGCAGAATGAATTCCGCCTACTCCGATGATTGGTATTTGCCCGTTTGACTTTTGATGTACATAAGCAATTACTTCTGTCGAACGCGCACGGACCGGCTTACCGCTCAATCCGCCTTGTTGGGCCTTAAGTGTATCTTCCGACACCAATCCATCCCTCGACAAAGTCGTATTCGTTGCAATTAAGCCTGCAATCTTGGTCGATAAAACGATTTCAATCACATCATCCAATTGTTCTTCCGTTAAATCAGGGGCAATCTTAAGTAAGATTGGCTTTTGTTTCGGCTTAGCAGCATTTAACGATTGAAGCCGCAACAATAAATTTTGCAACGGTTCCTTCTCCTGAAGTGCACGTAAATTAGGGGTATTGGGAGAACTTACATTCACGACAAAATAATCCACCACGTCATACAATGACTCAAATCCTTTGCAATAATCCTCATCTGCCTCCTCGTTTGGCGTAACTTTATTCTTACCCAAATTCCCTCCGATGATCACCTGCGATTTGCGATTTTGCAAACGCAATTTCATCGCATCCAAACCATCATTGTTGAAACCCATCCGATTGATAATCCCCGCATCCGCCGGCAAACGAAATAAACGCGGCTTGTCATTGCCCGGTTGTGCCTTCGGCGTAACGGTACCAACCTCAATAAACCCGAAGCCCAAATGAGAAAATTCATCCACCAACAAGGCATTCTTATCAAAACCTGCTGCTAAACCCACCGGATTCGGAAATCTGATTCCAAAAACCGTTCTTGCCAAACTTGGATGTTCATAGCCATAAACCAATCGAAACAAAGCTGGAACGCCTGGAATCTTCATGGAAAACTTGATAATATCTGCAAGTAAATAATGTGCCCGTTCAGGATCAAACAAAAAAAAGAAGGGCTTGATAAGGTACTGATAAAACATAAATGGGGATTCAAAAAGATATGAACAAAAATACAAAATGCCCGTAAGATTATGGGAATAAATCAAGGATAATCTGAAGTTTCTAAGGACTTTTTAAAATATCGCCTGGAAGCGAGTGGCCAACTCAAAAAAAAGGCTAATTTTAAAAATACCTTACAGGGTAATCAAGCATTTAAAATTTATCAAGCCTATGTTAAGTCGTGTAGCAAACTCCATCTATTGGATGAACCGATACATTGAACGCGCAGACAATTATGCGCGTTTCATTTCAGTCAATTTCAATCTTGCCCTGGATTTACCCCCCAATGTTCCTGAACAATGGGAACCCTTAATTGTCGCCACGGCCGATCATTACAATTTCTTTGAACACTATCCGGCTGCCAACAGAGAAAATGTCCTATACTTCATGACATTCGACGAAAGCAACCCGAACTCCATTTTATCTTGCTTGTACAGCGCGCGTGAAAATGCGCGCACCATCCGAGAAAGTATTTCGCGGGAGATGTGGGAATATGTCAACCAAATTTACTGGAAAGTAAAAGACCGTGTGGAAGGCAGTAAAGAATGGGAAATATCCCGCTATCAAGGCTTTTTGGAAGAAATCAAATCCGGCAGCCAATTGTTTTATGGGATTGTAGACTCAACCATTACACGTGGCGAAGGTTGGCATTTTGGCCAATTAGGAAAATTATTAGAGCGGGCGGATAAAACCACGCGCTTTTTGGATGTGAAGTACTTCACACTGTTACCCGACATTGAGGCGATTGGATCTCCGTTAGACCTATTATTGTGGTCGGCGGTACTGAAATCCAACTCTGCTTACAACATGTTCCGTCAGCAATACAAGGTCATCAACCCCAAAAACATCGTGGAGTTTTTGATTTTAGACAAAAGCTTTCCACGTTCCGTGGTGCATTGTTTGCAAGAGGCGGAATCTTCCTTGTATGCCATCTCAGGTACATCTTCCGATCATGGCTATTCCAATCTAGCGGAGAAAAAGGTCTCTAAATTGCTCTCAGAAGTCCAATTCACCGAGATTGATGACATCTTAACAACCGGATTACATCAGTTTCTTGATAATTTCCAAAGCACGAATAATGAAATTGGTCAAACCATTTTCAATACCTATTTCGATTTGAAGCCGGTCAGCTAATCCGGCTTCTCAATTTTAATTTGTAATATTGCGCTCCCATTTGCCACCCATCATGTATGACATACTGTTTAGGAATCACCGTTAAAGAAGGCCTTATTGCCATTGCAGATACCCGAATCACTGCGGGGAATGAAATGTATTCCAATAAGAAAATTTCGATTCACGAAATTAATAAACATAGTTTGTTCATTATGACTGCGGGATTACGTTCCGTACGCGACAAAGCCGTCACCTATTTTAACCAGAAAATAGAAGAGGAAGAATCGAGCTACGATTACATGTTCCAGGCTGCAACAGCTTTTGGTCAAATGTTAAAAAAAGTGGCCCAAGAAGACCGAGAGGCACTAGAAAAAGAGGGATACAACTTCAATTTGCATGCTATCGTTGGAGGACAAATGCCCAAAGATGCTGAGCACAAACTATTTTTAATCTTCCCTGAGGGCAACTGGATTGAAATAAATGATGGCTTGAAATATCAAATTATCGGAAACTCCAATTACGGAAAACCCCTCTTGAATCGGAACCTAAGTTTCGAAACACCACTCAAAGATGCACTCAAAATGGGCTTCCTGTCTTTTGATGCCACGCAAGTGAGTACCAATGATGTTGACTACCCGATTGATGTCGTAGTCTACGAAAAGGACAGTTTCAAAGCCAAAGAAATCCGTTTACACAAAGAAGACATGCAAAAGATTTCAGATGAATGGAATTTAGCCTTGCGTAATTCGCTCGAAACGATCGATGAACACTGGATGAAAAGCTTGCTTACCTTAGCATCCAAATGATCGCCAAAATACACCACAGCCTTCAATACCAATACAGTGAACCCGTCACACTGGATCCACACATCTTGTACCTACACCCAAGAAAAAGTTCCTTGCTGACCGTTCAATCTTTTGAATTAAAGATTGAGCCAACACCCGTTCAGATTTCCAAAAATCTAGACCCAGAAGGCAACATTCAAAACATCTTGTTTTTTAAAGAGCCGACGAATTTCCTAAATATCCGTGTGCAAGCACAAGTAGAAACGACCGAGTTTAACCCATTCGATTTCGTCTACTTCCCTTTTGAAAGCAAACGTTTGCCCATGCGCTATTCAGATTCTTATCTGAAAACGCTCAGCCCCTACTTAGGACTTGAAGGCGTAACATCGGTGGTAGAGCAAACGGCCCGCCAACTTGCTTCTCAGGTTCAATATGAAACATCTGCATTTTTAATGCAGATCAATGAATTCATCTACAAAAACTTTGCTTACGAAATTCGTGAGGAAGGAGCTCCCAATACCCCAGAATACACCTTATTAAACAGAAAAGGTTCTTGCCGGGATTATGCGGTCTTATTTTCTGCCCTATGCAGAACTATGGGATTAGCTACCCGATTTGTATCAGGTTATTATACGGGTGCCGCTCCTGTCGATGTACCGAATCAAACGCATCATTTACATGCCTGGGTAGAGGTGTTTTTACCTGGTGGCGGCTGGAGAGGTTATGACCCGACTCAACACGAAGTCGTATCCGGCAACCATATTCCTTTAGCAGCTTCTTGCTTACCCGAAGAAATCACTCCGGTCTATGGCACATACCGCGGCATGGCTGTATCAACGTTAACAACAGAAGTTTTTATTGAGCGGATTTAGCCTACCAATAATTGGGCTAATAAGTAATCGGCAATCAGAATCGCAATACATGAATTTGTAACGGCTGCCGTACTCGCTTTGCCTACCTCGTACGCTCCTCCTTTGGTATAAAATCCCTGAAACGCAGCAATTGAAGCAACCAAGAATCCAAAAACGACCGATTTAATGATTGCAAAAATCACGTAACTCGGTTTGAATGCGAATTGAAGCCCGTAAATATATTCTTGCTGGGTTACAGAACCCGTCAACCATCCTGCCAAATACCCTCCATAAATTCCGAGAAAACAGGCCAGGGTTACCAGCATCGGAAATGTCACCATGGAGGCAATCATTTTGGGTAAAATCAAATACGAAGAAGAATTTATTCCCATGACCTCTAGCGCATCAATTTGCTCTGAAATACGCATAGTACCTAACTGGCTCGCAATATTCGATCCAATTTTTCCAGCTAAAACAACACAAGTAATTGTAGGACCTAATTCTAATATTGTCGAATCCCGGACAATTAAACTGATGATGTATTTGGGAACAAAGGGATTGTCCATGTTGGCAGCCGTTTGCACACAGGTAACCGCACCTAAAAAAGATGCCACAATGG
Source organism: Bacteroidota bacterium (assembly GCA_039805345.1). Lineage (GTDB taxonomy): Bacteria > Bacteroidota > Bacteroidia > Cytophagales > Spirosomataceae > Aquirufa. The sequence goes on from JBDLUL010000013.1 coordinate 13,180, forward strand.
TCACAATTAACATGGAATTAATTCCAATATCTTTGCATTCTTGCATCGTTAATGCCCAATACACCCGAAATTTCTCAGGATTTGTAAAAAGCTTACTCAGGAAGATTAAATATTTACCTAATTTTGACATGCGTTTGAATTTAAGAACGCGCTAAGTCTCAAAGATAATGAACAAATCCGTAGTTATAAGTGGAGGAAGCCAAGGAATTGGCAAAGCACTCGTAAAAAAGTTTTTAGCCGAACAATTTACTGTGTACACCTGTTCCCGCAACCAATCGAAATTAGATGCACTGGCTGCAGAATTGGGCTCTGATCGCCTGCATACCTTCGCGGCGGACTTAAGTCAGAAAAATCAAGTAATTGATTTTGCCAACTGGATTTTAAAGCAAACGAATCAGATAGACGTCCTCGTCAACAATACAGGCGTGTTCATCCCAGGCCAAATCCAAAACGAAGCGGAAGACTTACTTGAAAAGACAATAGAAACGAATTTATACAGCGCCTATCATTTGACACGCGCTTTATTACCTACTTTTCAAGCCAAACAAGCCGGACATATTTTCAGCATCTGCTCAACAGCTTCCATTACGGCTTACACACTCGGCGGATCTTATTGCATCAGCAAATTTGCATTGCTTGGATTCACCAAAGTCCTTCGGGAGGAATTGAAAACCCAAGGAATAAAAGTAACGGCGATACTTCCTGGTGCAACACTTACCCCTTCTTGGGATGGGGTTGAACTACCTGAATCGCGTTTCATTCCCGCTGATGATGTGGCACAAACCATCTGGTCGGCCTATCAAATGAGCCCATCTACGGTTTTGGAAGAAATCTTAATTCGTCCACAATTAGGCGATATTGATTTATGAGAACCTGGGAATCCTATACATTAGCTGACTTACCTACCGTAGCCAAAGAAATGATTGAATTCTTGCAGGACGCACCGCGCGTATGGTTATTTCGCGGGCAGATGGGCGCAGGAAAAACAACACTCAGCAAGGAACTCTTATTACAATTAGGGGTAGGTCAAAATGTACAAAGCCCTACGTTTTCGTTGGTGAATGAATATCAAACAAACACGGGTGAAATTATTTACCATTTCGATTTATACCGATTAAAAAATATCCAAGAGGCGCTGGCCATTGGTATCGAAGAATATTTAGATTCAGGAAATTATTGTTTAATCGAATGGCCTGAACAAGCCGAAGAACTTTGGGATTTTCCACATGTTACCGTGGAAATAGAGGCAATCAATGAAGATCAACGAAAATTAACTCTATCTTGCTAAGATGCGTATGACAAATCCATTTCACGAGTTATTATCCCAACAAGGCATCATGCCGATGGAGGCGATGAGTTGGACCAAACAAAATGCCAAAAGCATTCAAATCGCGCTTCCAAAAGAAACGGCAACCTATGAAAACCGAATTGGCTTAACTCCACAGGCTGTACAATTACTCGTTGCCAATGGCCACGAGGTAATCGTTGAACGAGGAGCAGGTGAACGTGCAGGATTTTCAGATGCCGACTACCTTTTAGCCGGAGCGAGCGTCACGGAAGACCTGCAACAAGTGTGGCAAGGCGGATTGATCTTAAAAATAAATGCACCTACCCTAGAAGAAGTAGGGCGCATGATGCCAGGACAATCGTTTGTATCCTGTGCCTCAAAGAATCAATTATCAGGTGAGCTACTCGACGAAATCAACAAAAAACAATTGATCGCTATCGGCCTAGAATACGCCGAAGACAATGCTGGAGGCTATCCCTTTGTGAAGATCATGGCTGAAATCGCAGGCCAACTCGTCCTGCCGATTGCGAGCGGAATTCTTAGCAATCACAAAGGACCCGGCTTGTTGATGGGCAATGTAACCGGGGTCCCCCCTTGTAAACTCGTTTTATTAGGCTCAGGTCATGTAGTTGAACAAGTGGCAAGAGCTGCTTGGCATGCAGGCATCCAAATGCAGGTATTCGATAAAGATATTTATAAACTTCAACGCTTAAAGCACACCTTGGGATTTCCTTTGGTAACCCAGGTAATCGACTCAGAGAATTTACCCCATGCCTTGCAAGATGCAACGGTCATCGTGGGTGCATTACGGTCTGATTCCGGTGTGACACCTTGTGTGGTTACGGAAGAAATGGTCAGTAAATTAAAACCCGGAACCTTAATCATTGACGTTTGCATCGACCAAGGAGGCTGTTTTGAGACATCTGAAATCACTAGTCTGGGTAAACCCGTATTCAAGAAATTTGGCGTAACTCATTACTGCGTTCCCAATATTCCATCGCTCGTATCGCACACGGCCAGCGTTGCGATGAGTAATTTATTAACCTCCTTTGTGTTAAAAGCAGGAAAAACAGGTGGAGTAGAAGAAATGCTTTGGCAAGGGAAATCCTTTATGAAAGGAACTTTCTGTTATAAAGGCCATGTTACCTTGGCAAGCATCGCAAAACTCTATAAAAAACCCTTAAAAGACATTCAACTCTTATTATTAGCCCGATGATAGAAGATTACACCGCCATATCCAATGCACCTAACTCACCCGAATTGAATGGGAAATACCTGGGACTTATCTCTAGTGATTTTGTTTTAGTTGCTGATGCGCTGAAAGAAGCTGCCTACCAAATCAAGAAACGTGGGTTTTCAGACTTTCCTGTATTTGTCTGTTCCCAGCGTCCCATTGAAATAGGTCAAATGCTCATCGGGGTAGCTGAATTAAATGGCAATAAATGGAATTACCACGCTTCCATGATGGAAGAGTTTGTGCAACGCAAACTAATCGCCGAAGAAAATGTGGAATTGTTTGTTCAGAACTTTAAAGACGTCGAAGAATATGCGTGTTTATTTGTGGTGGATGGGCAGTTTACCAATTTCGTTTTCATTCCATATCCCGACGAAATCTAAGACTCCGAACGTCGATTCAAGGGGTGAAAATCGTGTACCATTTGGCTTAAATATGCCCGATCCAAATGGGTATAAATCTCCGTTGTCAAAATCGATTCATGCCCGAGCATCTCTTGAACTGCCCGTAAATCTGCCCCGCCCTCGATGAGGTGCGTCGCAAAGGAATGTCGGAAAGTATGCGGACTAATCACTTTTTCTATCCCCGCCTTTGCTGCTAAATCCTTGCAAATCAAAAATACCATCACCCGACTTAAGGCTGCACCCCTCCGATTCAAAAACACGGTATTTTGGGCTTCCTTTTTCACATCGATGTGTGCACGTACCTCTTCTTGATATAGCTGTAAATAACGAAATGCGTCGCGACCTGCAGGAACTAATCGTTCTTTGTCTCCTTTGCCACGCACTTTAATCAAACCCAAATCCGGATAGACGTCTGTTAATTTAAGGGAGACTAATTCCGAAACGCGTAAACCAGCTCCATATAAAAACTCCAGCATGGCTCGATTCCGAATGCCTTGCGGATTTGACATGTCATTCGATTCCAAAATCTTTTCAATTTCATCAAATGAAAGCGTATCAGGTAAATGCCGACCTTTTTGTGGAGATTTAATGTGAATGCTAGGATCTCGAAAATCGGGATTCTCCAGACATAAAAACTGAAAATAACTACGAAGAGCCGACAAACAACGGGCTTGACTACTCGCTTCAATCCCGAGATCATGCAAAACTTTAAAAAAATCAAGAATGTGATTTTCTTCAACTTCCCATGGAGACAAGGATTGATGCGGAGAATCGGCCAGAAACTGAGCAAATTTCTGCACATCACGCACGTAACCATCCAATGAATGAGCCGAGAGTCCCCGCTCAATCTTCAAATAATTACCAAATGCTTGGATTTCCGTTGACCACATGAATGCAATATTGCTAGATTCCTGTAAATTTAGGCTAAATTTGAAATATAGCACAGGCATTAAACATGGTACATAAAAAGATATTAATCCTGAATGGTCCCAATTTAAATTTATTAGGCACAAGAGAGCCTGAAATTTATGGACATCAGACCTTTGAACAATTTCTAGAAATTTTGACTGAAAAATTCAAAGACAGCCTGGACATCTCCTACTTCCAATCAAACGAAGAGGGCGCCTTGATTAATAAACTTCATGAAGTAGGCTTTAGCTATGATGGCATTATCTTCAATGCTGGCGGATATACGCATACTTCCATCGCTTTAGGAGATGCCGTTGCCGCCATTAAAACGCCGGTGATCGAAGTACATATATCCAATGTACATGCGCGTGAGGCCTTTCGTGGACACAGTTATTTGAGTCCAAATTGCAAAGGAATCATTGTGGGATTTGGCTTGCGCGGATATGAATTGGCATTAAATTCATTCCAATAAACTATGCTATCGTTCTACCCCGGTCCTTCAAAGGTACATCCGGAGGCCTTGGAATTTATCCAAGAAGCCTTTGACCAGGGTATTGTCAGCATTAATCACAGAAGTTCACGTTTTGAGGAACTTTTAAAAGACACGCTAGATATTTTACACACCCAGTGGAATATTCCTTCGGATTATACCATTTACTTTATTTCCTCAGCCACAGAGGCCTGGGAAATTGTTGCCCAATCTTTGATTGAAAAACACCCTCTGCATATTTACAATGGCGCTTTTGGTAAAAAATGGGCCCATTATACCCAAAAAATTTACCCAAATGCTCAATCCATTGCATTTGATACGCAGGTAGGATTAGCTGACATTTATCTCCCTAATCTCGAACAAGTCGATACAATCTGTTTAGTACAAAGTGAAACCTCGAATGGTACAGGGCAAACGATTTCGCGCGCAATGTTTGGCGATGCATTGATTGCTGTAGATGCCACTTCATCCATGGGAGGCATCGAATTACCTTGGGAAGAAGCCGACGTATGGTTAGCCTCCGTCCAAAAATGCATCGGTATCCCTGCCGGATTAGGCATTATGATTTGTTCCCCAAAGGCATTAGCCCGGGCCGAAAAACTGGGTCGAAAATCGCATTACAACGACATCTTATTAATGGAGGAAAATCGCCAACGGTTTCAAACCCATTATACACCGAATGTACTAAGCATATTTGTACTAAATAGATTAACTCATATACTTCCCAACTTAAGCCTCATCGATGCTCAGACGAGAAAAAAGATGAAAATCTGGGAAGACTTTTGGGAATCAGATACCAACTGGGGGCTAAAATGTTTAATAGAAAAGCCCGCACTCAGACTGCCTACGGTATTAGCCTTGCAAGGAGACCCTTCGCAAATCCGATTAATCCAGCAGAGATGTTTAGCGGCAGGTATTGAATTAGGGAAAGGATATGGCGATTGGCAGGCAAATACGGTTCGTATTGCCAACTTCCCAAGCCACACAGAAAAAGATATACAAACACTCATCCAACTATTATCGCATGAACTTTAATTTCAAAGAAATCTTATCATCATCGCTGATTTTGTTTTCGGTCATTGATATTTTAGGCTCTATCCCAATCATCATTGATTTGAGAAAAAAGAATGGCAATATCCATGCGGAACAAGCTACTTTGGTATCCGGTTTGATCATGATTGGCTTTTTCTTTGCAGGCAAATTGATTTTGCGTTTTTTTGGGGTAGATACGAATTCATTTGCCATGGCCGGCGCATTGATCATCTTTCTAATCGGTTTAGAGATGACCTTAGGACGCAATATCTTTAAATCGGAGGAAGTACAAGAAGGATCAGCGCATAGCATTGTCCCCTTAGCGTTTCCTATTATTGCCGGTGCAGGAACCATGACGACCTTAATTTCCTTAAAATCTCAATTTGAAGAAGAAAATATCATGATCAGTATCTTGATCAATCTTATCTTCATTTACATCGTATTACGTTCTAGCGTCTGGATAGAAAACAAATTAGGTAATGCGGGTACGCAGGTTTTACGTAAGGTTTTTGGGGTAATTCTGATCGCGATTGCCATCAAAATCGTCAAATCACGTTTAGGATAATGGCCAAAAAGCAGAAATACTATGTGATTTGGGAAGGCCATAAAAAAGGGATCTTCGACTCTTGGTCAGAAACCGAGAAAAATATCAAAGGTTTCCCAAATGCCCAATACAAATCCTTCGAATCAAGACAGGAAGCCGAAGCAGCCTCAAAGAAAAATTACTGGGCAAGTATTAATCCCAAAGCTGCCAAAACGTTAAAAACTACAGGTAGTGCAGGGAATTTTATCATTCCTAGTATTTCGGTTGATGCGGCTTGCGCAGGCAATCCAGGCGTATTGGAATACCAAGGGGTGAATACAGCCACCAAAGAGGTGCTTTTCAAACGAGGACCATTTCCTGTAGGCACCGTAAATTTGGGTGAATTTTTGGCGATCGTCCATGGACTCTCCTACCTAAAGAAATTAGATTGTCCTTTCCCTTTGTATTCTGATTCTCGTACAGCGATTGCATGGGTCAGAAATAAGGCAATCAAGACAAATTTAGAGAGAAGCCCAAAAACTGAGGATTTATTTGAACTCGTTGATCGCGCCATCGAATGGTTGAAAACCAATAGCTACACAACCAAAATCTTGAAGTGGGAAACTGAAGATTGGGGCGAAAACCCGGCAGATTATGGCCGAAAATAGATCTATTTTTCGGTTCAAGCAATTTGCACTCGCACATGGGAATCCGGGATTAAAAATAACAACGGAGGCCTGCCTCTTTGGCGCATGGTCGGCACAGTTCCCACAACAAAACACCTTGGACATTGGAACGGGATGCGGATTGCTCATAGGTATGCTAGCCCAAGCCCACCCAAATGCCCATTTTACCGGCATTGAAATCCAAACAGAGGTGGCCAAACTAGCGGAGGAAAACGCAAGTGCCCTACCGAATTTCCACATTCAGATTCATGCGAATGCGCTGGCAGATTATAGCGGCAAACATGATTTCATCATCTGCAATCCACCATTCTTCATCAATCACCTAAAAAATACGGACGCGTCTAAAAACCAGGCGATGCACAGTGACACCTTAAGTCCGGAGGAATTGGCAGCTGGTATCCAACGCTTATTAGGTCCGGAAGGAAAATTTTCTGTTTTATATCCACCCGTTGGCATGAAGCAATTCAAAGAAGCAGCTTTGAAAATGGGACTTTATTTGAATCAAATTTGCGAAGTAAAACATCAAAGTAGCCATGAAACGCTACGCATCATGGCTCAAGGTTCGCGTCATTCAAGTTCCTTAAATAAGCAAATCATTTGCATCAAAGAACGGGATGGAAGCTATTCGGCTGAATTCACCGCACGATTAAAACCGTACTATTTGATATTCGACTAAATTATCCACTGAAATTTGTATTTTTGTTTGTTTGAAGCCCAACTATGTTGCAAATATCCATTGTAGTACCTCTGTATAACGAAGCTGAATCGCTCCCTGAATTATGTTCATGGATAGATCGTGTGATGCAAGAAAATCAATTCAGCTATGAAATGATTTTTATAAATGATGGCAGTAAAGATGATTCATGGCAAGTCTTGCAAAATTTATCAAAGCAGTATCCTACGATAAAAGGAATTTCCTTTACGCGCAATTATGGCAAATCCGCTGCCTTGCATGAAGGCTTTCAAAAGGCAAGCGGGCAGGTTGTCATTACCATGGATGCCGACTTACAGGATTCACCCCAAGAAATACCCGAATTATATCGAATGATTACCTCAGACGGCTATGATTTGGTATCGGGCTGGAAACAAAAACGTTTCGACCCACTTACTAAAACGATACCGACGAAACTGTACAATGCGGCTACACGTGCTTTATCAGGTGTTTATCTAAATGATTTCAACTGTGGTTTAAAAGCTTATAAATTAGAGGTAGTTAAAACCATCAAATTATACGGCGAAATGCACCGCTATATTCCGGTTCAGGCCAAATGGAATGGATTTACAAAAATTGGAGAGAAGGTTGTTCAACACCAAGCACGCAAATACGGAGTCACAAAATTTGGTTTAGAACGTTTCCTTTATGGTTTCTTGGATTTATTATCCATCACGTTCGTACAGACTTTTGGGAAAAGACCCATGCACCTATTCGGGAGTCTAGGAATATTATCTTTCTTTTCAGGATCATTAATCACGCTCTGGTTGATTGGCGTTAAGCTCTATAACATTGCGAATAATCTCAAGTACCGGAATGTCACCGACAACCCCTTGTTCTTTTTGGCATTAGTTGCCATCATTTTAGGGGTACAATTATTCGTCGCTGGATTTTTGGGTGAATTACTCATCACAAATTCCGATAAAACAACTCAATACCAAATCAAGGAAGAAATTGCCTAATGTTACACGAAAATGACCTTAGTTGGCTCAGTCGGTCCGAACTTTTAATCGGCACTGAAGGAATCCAAAAAATGCAAAACGCCCACGTCCTTATCGTTGGCCTAGGAGGCGTAGGATCGTTCGCTGCGGAATTCATTGCCCGTGCTGGCATAGGAACCATGACGATTGTCGATGGTGACGTGGTAGACCCAACCAACCGGAATCGACAATTACCGGCTTTATCGACAAATCACGGTGTATCCAAAGCTCAAATCATGGCGGAACGCTTAATGGCGATCAACCCAGCCTTGAAATTAACTAGCATAGAAACCTTTTTAAGTCCCGAGGCAGCCAAAGAATTATTGGAGCAAACGCGCTTTGACTATGTAATGGATTGCATTGATTCGGTTACTCCCAAGATAACATTATTAAAAACAGCCTATGATTTAGGCTATCGAATTGCGAGTTCCATGGGAGCTGGCGGAAAATTGGATCCTACAAAATTACGTACCGCAGATTTATTGGATACTCGGGAGTGTTATTTGGCCTCTTTGGTACGAAAACGAATCCGAAAAATGGGCGTAGGAAAAGGGATTAAAGCTGTTTTTTCGCTCGAGAAAGTAAAGGATGAGTCTTTGATTTTAACGGATGGGTCAAACTTTAAGAAATCTGCCTATGGGACGATTTCGTATTTACCCGCAGCCTTTGGCGGGGCCGTTGCGTCCATCGTCATTCGTGATTTATTGGATGAGCCCATCCACATGGAAAAACGAATAAAAGCCTATAAGAAATGATCAAAATTGGCGTCATCAATGTGTCGGACCGAGCAAGCGCTGGAATCTACGAAGATATTCCGGGTAAGGCGGTGGTGGAATTATTGCATGAATACCTAACCTCGCCATTCGAGGTAGTTTATGCCGTTATTCCCGATGAACAAGCATTGTTGGAGGCCAAAATGATTGAAATGAGTGAAGAGGTTTGCCTCCTTGTTACTACAGGTGGAACGGGACCCGCTTTACGCGATGTGACACCAGAAGCAACCGAGGCAGTATGCCAAAAGATGATGCCTGGGTTTGGCGAACTCATGCGTTCCGTCAGTTTACAATATGTACCTACCGCAATATTAAGTCGGCAAACCGCAGGTATCCGTAACAAAACGTTGATTCTAAACCTTCCTGGAAAACCGAAAGCGATCCGACAATGCTTAGAAGCTGTTTTCCCTGCGATTCCTTATTGCATTGATTTAATCGGAGGACCGTTCTTGGAATGCAATGAGGCGAATATGAAGGCGTTTAGGCCGAAGGCGAACTAAGAGTTAAGAGCTAAGAGTTAAGAGCTAAGAGTTAAGAGCTAAGAGTTAAGAGTTTTGGATGAGTTTGTTGGGACGCGATACCTGGCGTCTTTTTTTTATGACCTAGTAATTTAGTCTTGGAGTAGTTACGTTCGTAACAGAAAAGATATGGGATAAAAACAGAACCTCTTCACTCTTCACTCTTCACTCTAATTTCACCAACTCATCATACAAATCCCTCGCCACCGGCCCTCTTTCCCCTGAACCTATTTTTTTCCCATCAATCGACAAAATCGGAACTACCCGTTTCGTACTCCCTGTTGTGAAAACCTCATCGGCCGATAAAAAATCATCCAGCGTACAACGCTGAACATGCACAGGATGATCTGCCCGAGCTATTTCCAACACCTTCATCCGCGTAATCCCCTCCAAAATATGCGTATCAGGCGTAAATACCTCTCCATTTTTGACATAAAACAAATTACTGCGTGTGGATTCCGAGACACCATGCTTTTCCGTGTAATAAATCAAAT
>JBDLUL010000014.1:0-73304 GCA_039805345.1 Bacteroidota bacterium
GTTAATGACTTGAAATCAAAATTCGTTTCAAACATGGCATAGATGGCTGTGATCAATCTAGCCATTGGTATTCGATGGATGTAACTATGAAACTCAAACGTGCGATTCCAAAATTCGATAGCAGTAAAGCCTGGCAAGTCGGTAAAATAGGCAAGAAACAAGAAGTCGTCCCCCCAATTCGGGAAGTTGATTAAATAGGTCGATAACTGGTAAAAATGAACCATGACTATGCAGCTGCAAATAGCTACAATGAAGCTCAATTGGGTTTTATTCATGCGCTTACGCTACTCGCTAAGGTGATGTTTTCTTGTTGGAGTATCTCCAATATTTGAATATTGATTCGTTGTTTGGTTTGTTGGAATACTGCCAAATCTTTCGTTTCCACATAAAACATAACAGATAGATCCAATGAATAAGAACCAAATCCCTCAAAGACAACTTTGGGTTCTTTGTTCTTGCACAAATTTTCTTTTAAAATGCTTGTTGTGATGGATTGGATGGCCGCTTCGATTTGAACCGATGTAGTTGTTAGGGCTAAGGTTAAGTTAAATTTTGCGCGGCGATAATCCCGTTCGCTCAAATTTTCCAACGATTGCGATGTTAATAAACGGTTAGGGATGACAATGAGGTTGCCATCATTTCCACGAAGTCGGGTACTTCTGAAACCAATCTTTTCAATATCGCCTGTAATGGTTCCTACTTGTATGCTGTCACCCACGACAAACGGTAAATCCAAAAATATAGTAAACGAGGCAAAAAGATTTTCCAAGGTTTCCCGTGCAGCTAACGCCAAGGCCAATCCCCCTAGTCCAAGACCTGTAATGAGGGCAACCACGTCCACTTCAAATACGCGGCCCAATAAAACAAATCCAGCGCCCCCAATAATAAAGACGAGCGAAAGGTCGTTTAAAAAGGGAATGAAATGGTGCTTGGATTTTTGTTCGATACCTTGCCATTTCACCTGAGCTACTAATATGACCACTTTCATGAGGCGAATGATGACCCAGGTTATGGTTAAAATAATCGCCGATTCGAACGATTTTGCAATTAAAAAACGAATGCCAAAGTTTTCGATGGAAACCCAATGCCACACGGATGGGACGCGTAAATTTTGCGTGGCAAAATACAAGAAGATCCAGAAAATTAATAGTTCAAAGGGTTTTCGTAATTGTAGGATACAATCTTCGAATGTAATGGATGAATTGGGGAAAAATCGAAGGACGATTTTTGAAAATAAATTGGAGATAATACGTTTGAATGCGAAACCTACCAATAGCACCGACGCGAATAAAATTAAATCAATCGCCGAGTTTTCTAAAAAATACCAATTGCTTAAGCGCTCCATGCGTGATTCTTACATTATGATTTCAAATATAGCTAATATCTTACTCGATTATGAAAAAAATTACGACCTTTGCAGACTTGAAAGATATAAAAGGGAGGAATTTTAACCGCATGATTTACAATCAATTGACTCATTTAAATAAAAAGGTTTTAGCATCGTTAGGGCTTGTGCTCGTTTTCTTTGCCACCTGCTTGCCGAGTACATCCGCACAAACTATCGTTAATTCACCTCTATCTTACATCGGAATGGGCGAATTATATACACCTGAAACGCCTTCTAATTCGATGATGGGTGGAATCGGTGTTTCGAATTCAAATGGTATTTATTCCAATCAAATCAACCCAGCGCTTCTAGTTCGTAATCAGTATACCATGTTTGAAGTTGGTATTAATGCCGAATTGAAAAACATGCAGGATTATCGTCAGCGCCAACAAGCTTTAGGGGGTAATTATCAGTCGGTGAATTTGACTGTACCTGTTATTCCCAATCGGTGGACGATGTCTTTTGGCGTTCGTCCGTATTCTACAGTTAATTATGAAACACGTTCTTATCGTCGTTTAAATGTATTGGGCGTAGATAGTTTATTGTATTCCTACAAAGGAGAGGGCGGTGTTAGCAAGTTGTCTTTTGCAAATGGGGTTCGAATTGGAAAGGAATTATATGTTGGCCTGGAAATGGGTTTTCTATTTGGCGCAGTCAATCGCAATGTGGGTACTCAAAACCTTTCGGATGGCCAGTTTTACAAGATACAGTTGGAAAATCAATCACGTTATAGTGATTTCACGTTTAAAGCGGGAGCCGCTTGGCGCAAAGTGTTAAAAGATGACGTTGTTTTGAATGCAGGAGCAACCTTAGATTTAAGTCCCAGGTTGAATTCAACGTTAGTAAAGCGTTTTGTTACTTATGATTTGGGAGGTTTAAACATTATTAATTCGGATACACTGGCAAAATCACAATCGATAACACAACAGTTGCCTGTTTCAACGCGCTTAGGTGTGAGTGTAGAACGTCTTGCGCATTGGATGGTAGGGGTAGATTATGTTCGTACCGACTGGTCTAAAGTCGATAATAATTTAGGGCGCAGTGCTGTATTACCGGTAAGCCAGCAAGTTTCGATCGGTGCTGAATATACACCTGATTTTGAATCCATTTCTAATTTTTTCAAGCGTGTTACGTATCGGATAGGCGTAAGTCAAACGACAACACCGTATGATTTTGTCGGAAATGGTAAGTACGCGAAAGATCAAAGCCTTTCCTTAGGTGTTGCTTTGCCTTTGCGTAATTTCTTGAACTACATCAATGTTTCTTATCAAATCGGGAAGCGTGGTTCACTTGTAGATAATAGGTTAGAGGAGCAATACCATCGCGTGGTTGTTGGTTTAACTTTAGGCGATATCTGGTTCCGTAAAGTCAAAATTGATTAATCCCATGTTCGGACATTTGAGATTCCTGCTTCTTGTAGTGATTTCTCTTTTGATTTGGTCTTGCCAAAAAGAGCAAGCCGTGGATAATCGTGTCTATCGCGGTCCGAAATCTGAACTCTTGGGTATCGATATGGTTTATTCCGATTCAGGAAGGACCGTCGTGCACATGATTACGGACCAGCAAATTACCTCACCCACAGAAGATCGTATTTACCCTAAAGAAATGAAACTTTGGTTTTATGATAAATTGGGGAACGTGAGTTCACAGATTCGCGGGGATTCGGCGCATTTTTTTCGAACAGATAATTCGTATAAATTGATGGGGCATGTGGTCATCAACAATGTCTTGAAAGGCGAAGTGATGAAAACGGATGAGTTTACTTGGCTGCCTGACGAGAAGCGAATTTTTACAACTAAGCCTGTATCCATTAAAACCCGAACTGACATTGTTCATGGGGTTGGATTTGATGCGGCACAAGATTTTTCAACTTATTCGCTGCGACACGTGAGTAATTCCGTGTTGACGGTTGATGAATTACCGACGAATTAACGACAATTTTTCAAGGCAGCTCGTGCCTCATCAAACGAGTAGATTTTTTTATCGCCCCAGCTGTCTTTCATAAAGGTTACAAGTTCGGCAATGTCGATGGCTTCCAATTTGGCATTCGCTGGCATATAACCTGCATAGGATTTTCCATTAACCTTAATTTCTCCCTTTTGTCCTTGTTTGATTATACAAACTAATTGTTGGGGAGATACGCGCGTCCAAAGATCTGTTTTAGCTAATGCCGGGTATAGATCGCGTAATCCACTACCATCGTTTTGATGGCAATTGGCGCAATTTTTTTCGTAGATAGTGCGACCTTCAACCACGTATTGTTGGTACATGATTTCCTCCTTGCTTTGGCAAGATGTGAATAAAATAAGTAGGTTGATGAAAAGTAGATACTTCATTATTTTTCGTGTAAAAGGATTTCAATGTCTTCTATCAAATGGTTCACCTCTGCTTCCTGCGTACCGTCATAGATGCCGCGGATATGTCGGTTTTTGTCGACCAAAATAAATGCTCCACTGTGTACAAATCCTCCAGCTTCATTTTTGTCTTCTTGGGCAGTTACCATGTAGGATTTTTCTCCAAGTTTATAAATGGCGGCTTTGTCGCCAGTTAACATATTCCATCGAGGAGATTTGACTTGTAACCTTGTCGCATACTGTTTCAATACGCTTGGCGTATCGTATGTGGGGTCGATGCTATGCGAAAGAATCCGAATAACATCATTCTCCGCATAACGCTCATATACACGCAAGAGTTGCGTTTTCATTTTCGGACAAATCGTCGGGCAGGAGGTAAAAAAGAAATCTGCGATGTAAATTTTCCCATCCATATCTTTTTCACTTACCCAGACAGAATCCTGATTCAAAAAACGGAATGCGGGGATTTGGTGATAGATTGTATCTACTTTACCCGCCACAACGCGTGTATCTTTAGGTCCTAAAAATGGCAAATTTTTCTTTTCTTGGCAGCTTGCAATGAGTAAGCTTAGGGCCAACAAAACATTAAGGGCGGTAGGCTTTAGCTGCATCTAAACTGGAGTCCGTGATTTTTTGTAATTCTTTTAACTGATCGTATTGTTTGCCGAGGTATTCTATTTTCGACTGTACATCCATCTTGCTAAGGCTATCAATGGAAAAGTGATGCATCCAATCCATCATGGCTTGATCCGATTTTGCCAAAGCTTTTTTTAGCTTATTAACATGTACTGAATCTTTTCCAGTGGATAGACTATCTAATTGTCCTTGTAAAGCAACAATTTCTTCTGTCTTAGGCATCAGTTTATCATGTAAGCCCATCACTTTTCCTTCTAACTCTTCACTTAATTTTTCCTCTGCCTGTGAGCAAGAAATGAGTCCTATGAGTAAGCCTACGATAAGTATTTTATTTAGCATGATTTGCTTGGATTAATTTTCTGACATTATCTTTTAGTTCAACATAGCCTTGCTGACCACCAATCATTTTTGCGATTTCATCGACGCGTTCTTCACCTTTTAACTCGCGAAGGCTTGAAACTGTTTTTTCTCCCGCATGGTCTTTATAAACATACCAATGTGCTATTCCTGCTGCTGCGATTTGTGGTAAATGGGTAATCGCAATCAATTGGTGACCTTGACTCATTTGTGTCAACATCTGACCAATTTTAATCGCAATTTCACCGGAAACGCCAGTATCGATTTCATCCAAAATCAAGGTTGGCAATGCACGTTTTTGGGCTAATAGATGTTTGATGGATAGCATCAAACGGCTTAATTCCCCACCGGAAGCTACTTGCTTGAATGGTTTGGGACTTAGGCCTTTATTGGCAGAAAACAGCAATTGGATTTTATCAATTCCAGATGTTCGCATTTCGCGCTGCAAGTTTTCCCATGCAAGGCTTGCGTTCGGGATGCCTAGTGCCGCAAGAGAATCAGTTAATTGGGCTACTATGGGTTCTAATACTTGATTTCTGCTTTCACTCAGTGCGTGGGCTGCTTTTTCGGCAGCTGCTTGACTCACAGCAAATGCAGCTTTCGCTTTTGCTATCGCTTCATCCATATTGGAGAAGCTCGCTATTTGATCATCTAATTGATTTCGCAAGTCGATGAGCGATGCAATATCAGCAACTTGATATTTTTGCAATAGGCGATTCAGTAAATCCAATCGTTGTTGTTGGCGTTGTAAGCTTGCTGGGTCCGATTGGAAATCTTCTGCTTCGCGTTCCACTTCGTTGCTTAAATCCTTTAGTTCAATCCATATGCTATCTAAGCGTACTTTCCAGGCTTCATAGGTAGGATCCCATTTGCTCAATGCCTGGGTATGTTGGAGAGCTAAGCGCATTTGTTGGCCGATTGATAACTCATCCAAACTGAGCAGATTAGCCAATCCGGCTAATTTTTCATGTATTTGTTCGGCATTTTCTCCTTTTTCTACGGCAATTTCCAAGCCATCATATTCATCGCTTTGTAATTGGGCTGATTCCAGCTCTTGAAATTGGAATTGCATGAAATCGAGCCCTTGCATGCCCGATGCGGCTTGCTTGACTAAGTTGTCAACTTGTTCTTGTGCATGAACATAAGCTTGAAATGCGAGCGTATAGGAGTTTTTGAGGGATTGATTTTGAGCGAAGCTGTCGATTAACTCCAAACTAAAATCGGGGTGTGACATCCACCAAGTGTCTTGCTGGGAATGCACATCAATCAATTCTTGTCCAATTTTTCGTAATGAATCGAGTGTAACGGGACTATCATTTACAAAGGTACGGGACTTTCCTTGTGGATTAATTTCTCTTCGAATAATGCAAGGGTCTTCGAAGTCTAATCCCTCTTCCTCAAAAAGTTGACGGATATGCGGGTAATTTGCCAGGGCAAAGGTGCCTTCGATGATGCATTTTTTTTCAGGATCGTACAAAGATTTGCTGTCGGCGCGTGCACCCATCAATAAGGCAATTGCTCCTAATAAAATCGATTTTCCGGCTCCCGTTTCACCCGTTATGACGCTCAAGCCTTCAGAAAGGCTCAAATTGACGGAGTCAATGAGTGCGTAGTTCTGTATGTGTAATTGTTTGAGCATTCGATTCAATTGGAATTCGAATTTACATAAAAAAATCTGTTCGAATTTTTATTTCATCCGATTAAAGGTTTTTGATGAATATTATCAATAATTTGTACCTTTGGAAAAATTTTACGCCTACGTTTATTTAACCCCTACGAAATGAGTGTTTTAGTTAACAAGAATTCGAAAATTATAGTACAAGGTTTTACAGGAACAGAAGGTTCCTTTCATGCAGAGCAAATGATTGCTTACGGTACGCAAGTGGTAGGAGGGGTAACCCCAGGAAAAGGAGGAGGATCGCACTTAGATCGTCCTATTTTTAATACGGTTGCTGATGCTGTTGCGAAAACAGGAGCCGATACATCGATTATTTTTGTTCCACCCGCATTTGCTGCGGATGCAATTATGGAAGCTGCGGATGCAGGTATCAAAGTGATTATTTGTATCACAGAAGGTATCCCGACCAAAGACATGATTGTTGCAAAAGAATATATTCAAAATCACGAATGTCGTTTAATCGGGCCAAACTGCCCAGGTGTTATGACAGCTGATGAGTGTAAAGTTGGTATTATGCCAGGCTTTATCTTCCAAAAAGGTCGTGTAGGTATTGTTTCAAAGTCAGGTACATTGACTTATGAAGCGGTAGATCAATTAACAAAAGCTGGTTTAGGCCAAACGACAGCAATCGGTATCGGTGGTGATCCAATTATCGGAACAACAACGAAAGAAGCTGTTGAGTTATTAATGAACGATCCAGAAACAGAAGGTATTGTGATGATTGGTGAGATTGGTGGTGGCATGGAAGCAGAAGCTGCTCGTTGGATCAAAGCTGATGGAAATCGTAAACCTGTTGTAGGATTTATTGCTGGCCAAACAGCGCCGAAAGGTCGTCGTATGGGTCACGCAGGTGCTATCATTGGTGGTGCTGATGATACAGCTGAAGCAAAAATGAAAATCATGCAAGAATGTGGTATTCATGTTGTTTACTCTCCAGCGGATATCGGCGAAACGATGATCAAAGCATTAGCTGGAAAATAATTCAATAAGGATGATTCCTTTTATTCCAAAATCTGCTAGTCATTTTCCTTTGGGGAAGATTAGCAGATTTTTTTTGTTGTTTATCTTATTGCTTTCCTCGGAGATGAAAGCTGCACAATGGCAGCATGTTCAACCGCTGGATAAAGCCTGGCTTGTCTATCAGCCGAATTTAAAAACCTTCCTTCCGTATATCCCAGGAAAGCATTACAGTTTTAAGTCCAAATCGCTCGCTATTCCCCTAGCTGAATTTCCGAACACCTATTTACGGATGGAATTGGATGGAGATTATGTGCTTTTTATGCAAGGTTCGTTTCATAGTCATTTGGAAAAAGGAAAATTGTATCGCTGGTCTGTTGACAGTTTACAGAAAGTCTATCCAGCTGCTGTTCCGTTGTATTTTAGTTTCTACCAAGCGAATATGGCGGGTCTTCCTAAGGTCGTCTTATTAGAACGAAAAGTTCAAGAAGATAATGTTGCAATCACAGATATGATGAGTTTGCGCCAGCGAAATGCCTATTTATTCAATCAGTTTTTTGGTTCTGCTTTTTTATTGATCTTGTTTTTCTTGGGTGTATTATACGCGGCATTTCCCCGGTATTTTGCGGCCTATTTTCGCTTCTCAGATTGGATTCATTGGGAAATCAAAGAGGAGGTATTATTAAAGAATGCCTTTGCGTTTCCGAATTTGGTGGTCATAGGTCTTTTAAGCTTGATAACAGCTTGTTTCTCTTTCTACAATGGATTGCTTAATCAATCAAATGATACCTTTTTTGAATCACAAGAGAATTTACAGCGGTTTTTGCCTACGATTGGATTTATCCTTTCGCGAACCTTGTTAGGTTTTGCCTTGTTTGTTAGCCGGTACTTTGTTTATAAATTATTTACCAATTTATTCCGCCTTCCACACATTGCGGAGGCGCATTATTTTAAGTCAGTTCAGGCCAATCTTCAATTCTTTATTATCTTATTTAGTTTATTGAGTTTATTCTCCGTGTACATGGGACCCATGTATCCCGTGAATCTAACTTACATTTCTTATGTGATTACAGCCTATTTTGTGATTCGGGCTATTTACTTTTTTCAAGTATTTCGTCGGAGCTACCAAGTGAATCAATTATCGCTACTAGCCTATTTAGTTTTGATGGAAGGTCAAGTCATGGTATTTGGACTTCGAGAGTTGATTTTTCCTGAATACATGTAGGGGCAGATAATTATTTGATAAAATTTGTCGTATATTTGCAGGCATTTTCAGTTTGAGGCCAAACGGGAGTGATTAATTAGAATATTTTATTATGAGTTTAGTTGCAAATGTTGCTCAACCTGATGTTACACGGTTGAAAAAAGTTAAAAGTATCCTTGTTACCCAAGCTGCGCCTGCAGATGCGGCTAAATCTCCCTATTTCGAGATTGAACGTAAATACGATGTTAAAGTAGATTTTCGTTCGTTTATCGATGTGAAAGGGATTTCATTTAAGGACTTCAGAAAGCAAAAAATTGACATTTTATCGCATACTGCGATTATTTTCACAAGTCGTAACGCAATTGATCATTTCTTCCGCATTTGTAAAGAAGCGAAGATTGAGGTGCCTGCCGACATGAAATATTTCTGCATAACCGAGCAAACAGCGAATTATCTTCACAAATACATTGTCATTCGCAAGCGTAAGATTTTTACGGGTACGAAGACGGCATTGGATTTATTAGAAGTGATTAAAAAGCACAAGACCGAGAAATTCATGTTTCCTTGTTCGAACAAGCGCCAAAAAGATTTACCAGATTATATGGGTACAAATGACTTCCAATTAACAGAAGCTGTGATGTACGAAACCGTTTCTGCTGATCTATCGGATTTGGAAGATGTATTCTATGATGTGATTGCCTTTTTTAGTCCTTCGGGAATTACCTCCTTATTTGAGAATTTCCCAGACTTCAAGCAAAATAACACGCGATTAGCCGCTTTCGGTCCTACAACCGCGCAAGCAGTTCATGATGCCGGGTTAATTTTAGATATTCAGGCTCCCATGCCCAACGCGCCTTCTATGACGGGAGCCTTGGAACACTACATCAAACAAGCCAATAAATAATTGAAAAGCTCCTGTTGGAGCTTTTTTTTGTTAGATGCTATCCCAATAGGCTTATTTTGTTTATTTTTAGCTCAGCTTTTGCTAACTCATAATCATGCAGGGATTTAAACACGTTTTGAGCTATTTTTTCATGTTTTTACTGATGACCAGTATCAACGTGGAGTTGCCTGCACAACAAATGCCTGGCTTAAGTTTGTATCACCTCAATTCGCTGTATTATAACCCCGCTGCCGCTGGTGCAGGACGAGATGCGTATGTGCAGGCTCAATATCGGAATCAGTGGACATCTTATGAAACTTCACAAGATGGGAATGGGAATCTGGGTACGAGTATCGTAGGAGTATCACTTCCATTAAACTTTCAGCACTTAGGTATGGGCTTGGTTGTGATGAATGACAAAACGCCATCGGGCGTAGGCCAACAAGTCATTCGATTGCAACTAGCTTATCATTATCCCATGGCTACGGGTGCGCAGATATCGTTGGGTTTAGGATTCGGCATGCAGAGTAAATCCTTTGATGGGCGAATATTCCGTGTCCGCGATGCGAATGACCCTTTAGCTGTTGAATTGTCCGGCAAACAGGTTTCTCAAGCTATTCCTGATTTTAATGCAGGGTTAATGTATACCTCCGACCGGGTGGAAGTTGGATTTGGTATTTCACATTTGAACCAGTCTGCTTATGATTTTGGCAGCCCAACGCTGAAATTAAAAAACGAACTTGCGGCGAACATGCATATAAAAGCAAATTTGACCCTGAATGACCGATTTGAATGGAGTCCTTTTGCGCAATTGAATTATTACAACGGAGTTTTATTGCCACAATTGGGGGCGAAGGTAATCTTCCAACAACAATTTTGGGTAGGAGCCGGATATCGCTGGGATGATGCTGCTACTATGATGGCGGGTGTGTCATTTCTGAACAATCGTTTGGACTTAGCCTATGCGATGGATTTGTCAGTGATTAATTCAGCTGTCAAATCCAATTTGTCTCATGAGGTGCTGTTGCGATTTGTTTTGCCCAGTTTCCAGACCGCCTCTCGCTTTGTTCCTATCAAGACACCTCGATTTAAGTAAGGTATCTTGAAATTGTCACAAAAAAATGGGGATTTTGTACATGTATTATTAGAAATTCCCTTAATTTTGAGGAATTTGATTTAATTGTGTATGCTGTGAAAGTTGAACACAATTTTTTGAGATTGATCTCGTTTAAAAAAAAGATATAATAATTCGTCTTTATGAATTTTAAATTTGTTGGAAAGCCTTTGACGCTCATGTTGTCAGCCCTTGCCTTAACTGCGGTCCTTGCGGGTTGTGGAGGTTCTAAAGGAGGCTCAAGTAGTTCTAAAACCCTTAGTAGTGCCAAAGGTTCATCGTCTTCGAAAAAGGGAGGATTGAAAATTGGCAAAGCTGCTAAAGATGCTCCAGGCATAGAAAACGGGGAAATTGTGGCTAGTTCACGTAAAGGATGGAGTCAACCTACGCCTTATGGTATGGTGCTGGTTCCTTCCGGAAGCTATATGATGGGACAGGCAGATGAAGACGTATCTCGATCGGGTATTAGCTTCAATAAGCGTGTTACCGTTGCAGCTTTCTACATGGATGATACGGAGTTAACCAATCATGAGTATCGTCAGTTCACAAATTCTTTATTGAAAGATTCTGTTTCCGTTTTAGGAGAAGATAAAATCATGACGGAATTCTATCCGGATACTACGGTTTGGAAGAGTGATTTTACCTACCATAATGGTGATCCCATGTTAGAGTATTATTTCTCAAGCCCTGCTTTTGATCAATATCCCGTTGTTGGTGTTAGTTGGGAAGCTGCCAAGTATTTCTGCTTATGGCGTTCCAAAATGATGAATGAATATCGTAAAAAGCAAGGTATGTACATGTTGCCTCGTTTTGAATTGCCTTCAGAATCTGAATGGGAATGGGCTGCGCGTGGTGGTCGAGCGTCAGGGAAATATCCTTGGGGTAATCCTTATGTAGCGAATGCGAAGGGATGTTTGATGGCGAACTTTAAGCCACACCGTGGAAATTACGATGCAGATGGTTATGCATATACCTCACCTGCGAATGCTTATGATCCGAACGATTTTGGTCTTTATAATATGTCGGGGAACGTTGCAGAATGGTGTGAAGATGCCTATTCTGATAATGCATCTGCGGTAACATGGGATTTAAATACGGTTAACAAAGATGCTGATGAGCCACGTAAAGTGGTTCGCGGTGGATCATGGAAAGATATTGCCTATTATTTGGAAACAGGTACGCGTGCGTATGAATTGCAAAATAAGCGCCGTTCATACATTGGTTTTAGATCCATGATGCGTTACCTAGGAAGACCAGCTTTAAAGAAATAATTCAAAAAGAAATAAAAGATTAAACAAATGAAGGGATTAGAAAAATCAATCAATGTAGTGGCGAGTTTTGGAGCTGCTGTTGTAATTATTGGAGCATTATTTAAAATCGTACACTGGGAAGGTGCAAATGAGATGCTGATGGTCGGTATGTTTACGGAAGCAGCCATCTTTATTTTGTTTGGTGTGTTATACATTCAAGCGAAGCCCGAGAAAGAATATAGTTGGGAAAACGTTTATCCTGAATTAGTAGGTGGAGAAGCCGTTGCACGTCCTGCGGGAAATGGCTTAGCTAATTTGGCTAATCAATCAGGTTTAGGCGCTGATGTAGTTGAAAACTTGACAAAAAGCTTGAAAGGTTTAACAGAGACAGCGAACAGCTTACAAGAAATTTCAAAAGCTACGGGTGCTGCAAATGACTTTGTTCAATCCTTGAACGCTTCTTCAGCTTCATTAGGCTCATTGAATAAAACTGTTTCTGACGCGAATGCTTCGTTAGGTTCTATTTCGATTTCTTCGACAGAGGCGGCGAAATATGCGCAGCAATATGCGAAGGCTGGTGATCAATTAGCTGCATTGAATGCGATTTATGAGACGGAGATTCAAGAATCAAGCAAGCATTTGAAGGCAATCAATGGCTATTACGGAAATGTAAATACAACAGTAGAGCAAATTGCGGCTACGTCTAAAGACGCGGAGCAATTCAAAGCAGAATTAGCTAAGTTGAATGCCAACATTCAGGCATTAAATCAAGTGTATGGCAGCATGTTGACTGCTATGAAAGGATAATTATTGATTTTATTACAGCTTAGATAATATGGCTAGTTTAAAAGAAACACCCCGGCAGAAAATGATCGGGATGATGTATTTAGTACTGACGGCATTACTTGCCTTACAAGTATCAGATGCATTATTACAAAAATTTACCATTTTGAATTCCAGTTTGGAGATAGCCAATCAATCGGCGACTTCTAAGAACAGAGGAATGGTTCAAGGGATTGAGGAGCGAATTAAAGATTTGCCTAATCCAGATGCTTATGCGGATGTGGTAAAACGTGCGAATGAAGTTCGTCGGTTAGCGGATGCCTTAGTCAATCATTTGGACGCTTTGAAGAGCCAAATTCTTGAAGCGGGTGGAGGAATTGATCCTGAAACGGGTAACATTAAGAATCCTAAAGAAGAAGAAAAGGTATTTACCTTAATGGTAGGTGCTGGCAAATCAGGCGAAGCGTATAAATTGGAAACGATGTTTTCCCAATATGTAAAGGATTTGGAAAAATTGGCTGATCCAGGAACGAAGTTTCCTTCATTAGCGAATGATGCCAAATCAGATCCGATTGCGAGCAAGGATGCGAATCAGGCCAACAAGGATTTTGCTGAATTGAATTTTGCTCAAACGCCTGTTCCCGCTGCCATGGCAACGATTTCCCAAAAACAGGCAGAGGTTCGTCGTTACGAAAGTGATGTCTTAGCTCAATTAGCAGCGAAAGTAGGAGCGAAAGAAATTAAGTTTGATAAAGTATTTGCGCAAGTATCTGCAAATGCCAACACGGTGGTGGCTGGCATGGAATACCAAGCAGAGGTGTTTATTGCGGCAACTTCAAGTGGATTTACACCACGTATGAGTTTTAATGGTTCTTCTATCCCCGTGATTGATGGCCGTGGACAAATTAAGTTCAAAACTTCGGGTGGAGGTTTTGACGCGAATGGCTTATCAAAGAAAACCTACACGGCGTCAGTTTCTTACATGAGTCCACTAGGACCAAAGACAGAGACCATTCAGAAAGAATATTTTGTATTAAAGCCAACGTATAACATTGAAACGGCAACTTTGCCAGCACTTTATTTAGGTTGTGCGAATCGTTTAAGTGTTGCAAGTCCAGGTTTAGGTGCTTTATGGAATCCTTCCTTCTCAGCTGACGGGGGAGAAGCTATTGGAGGTCAAAATCGTGGAAAGGTTACTGTCGTACCTTCTGCAGCTACGGTAACATTGAACATTGCTAATGGAGGAACCTTATTAGGTAAAGAAACTTTCCGTGTACGTCGTGTCCCTAGACCTGAAGTACGTGTTTTTGGAAATGGTGGAGAATTGGATGAAAAACGTGGGGCGAGTGCTTCGGGATTGCGTAGCATTGATGCGCGTGCCATTGCGGATGAATCATTTAAATCAACGAATCCTGAAGATGCAAATTTCCGCGTATCGGAATTGTATGTGGCCCTAGCACGTGGCCAGCGTAAAATTGATGACATTACCTTACAAGGTTCTGGCTCAATTGCCAAATTAGCAGCACAAGCGCAAGCAGGTGACCGTTATTACATTGAAATTAAAGGAGTTCAACGGAAAAATTTCAAGGGAGCTGTTGAAACCATACCATTTACGATGGCGAAAAACATTCCTTTGAATTAACATGAATCGTATGAAATTAGTAAATAAGTGTTTGTTGTTCTTGGTCTTTACTGCTTTGGGCTTTGCTGCTCAAGCGCAAGAAAAGCCTTTGCCTCCAAATCAAAATTCCATTCGTCCTATTGATGAATCCAGCATTCATTACAAAGCGCGTTTATGGCGTCGGATGGATTTAAATGAGAAAATCAATCAACCGTTTTTTTCGGTGAATAATGAAATTTCGAAGTTTATTTTGGACTGGGTAAAAGCAGGTGTTTTAACACCGTACGCGAACGATTCTTTATTGACCAAATTGACTCCTGAACAATTTCAAGATAACTTGAAAATGGAAGAGCAATCTGAGCAGGCTGCCTTATCTGATGCTGAAAAAGCAGCGGGTTTTGGAGCTGAAGGTGCTGCACCGAAAACGGCCGGTACAGACGATGGTTGGGGTGGTGCTGCTAAACCAGCAGGTGCACCCGCAAAGGATGCATTTGAGCAAAAGCCTGCTGTGGCCGCTGTTTCATATTATTTCCCTAAAGAGTTGTCGATTTTAGAAATTCGAGAAGATGCGATTATTGATCGTCGTCGCTCTCGTTTGTATTTCGATATTCAATCGATCAGTTTGATTATTCCTGCTTCTAAAACGAAGGCAGGTTTTGATAAAGCAGTCGCATCCTTCCGTTACAAGGATTTGTATAAATTGTTCCGCTCTAACCCAAACTGCATTTGGTATAATTCTGAAAATGAAATGCAACATAAGAATATGGCTGATGCGTTTGATTTGAGAATGTTCCAAGCGCGTATCATTAAAAAAGGTAACGTTGAGAATAAATTTTTAACGGATCTTTACGGTGGAGAAAAAGAAGGATTAATGATGTCTCAATTACTCGAGTATAAGTTGCTTGAAATGGAGCATGACATGTGGGAGAACTAAGCCCATCGGATATATTCAAAAGGAGCTCAAATGGGCTCCTTTTTTTATGTCCAATGTTGCATAGGACAAAATGAATAAAAAATTAGATACTACGAGTGATATGTCTCTGATTTCTTAAATATTTACAAAAAAACGGGTTTATTATCTTGATTTAATTCCATTTTTTGCCGACTTAAATGTAAATTGCAAAGTAATTTGACTAAACTAATCTATGTCGTATCAACGCAAAACAAAAATTGTTGCCACAGTAGGCCCAGCATCTGAAACAAGAGAATCTTTAATTCAATTAGCGCTAGCAGGAGTGAATATCTTCCGTCTAAATTTTTCTCATGGAACGCATGAAGATCATTTAGCACGTTTACAGACAATTCGTTCGATTAGCGATGAGTTAGGGTTGAATCTTACTGTATTACAAGACTTACAAGGTCCTAAAATTCGTACTCAATTAGTTGAGAATAATGGGGTGCCTTTAGAAGCAGGTAAACAATTAATCTTTGCCATGGATGAAAACCTATTAGGTACATCTGAGAAGGTTGGAACAACATACACATCCATGTATTTAGACGTTAACGTAGGTGAGCGTATTTTGATGGATGATGGTAACTTAGAAGTTAAAGTACTTTCGATTGATAAAGTTAAAAAAGAGGTTGTTACTGAAGTTATTTATGGGGGAATCTTGAAGTCTAAGAAAGGGATAAACCTTCCTGGGACGAAAGTTTCATTGCCATGTTTGACGGAGAAAGATACAGCCGATTTATATTTCGGTTTGGACCATGGTGTTGATTGGATTGCCTTGTCATTTGTTCGCAAAGCATCTGATATCTGGGATATCAAAGATAAAATTAAAGCGTACGGCAAAACAGCGAAAGTAATTGCCAAAATCGAAAAGCCAGAAGCAATCGATAATTTAGATGAAATCATTGAAGCTACGGATGCCATCATGGTAGCACGTGGTGACCTAGGTGTGGAAATGGATGGTGCAGTAGTTCCTTACTTGCAAAAAGTAATGGTGGAGAAATGTACTGCTGCTGGTAAGCCTGTTATTGTGGCGACACAGATGTTGGAGTCCATGATAACAAATCCGGTTCCAACCCGTGCTGAAACTTCTGACGTAGCAAACGCGGTATTGCAAGGCGCATCTGCAACGATGTTATCTGGCGAGTCTGCATCTGGAGCTTATCCAATCAAGGCTGTTGAGACAATGGCTCATATTCATGAAGTAGTAGAAGAGCAACAAAATGCTATTGAAATTATCCGTGGTGATGAAGCTGCCATTTATTTCAAGAATCACGCATTAGCGAATACACCGAATGTTACGTTAACAGATCGTTTGATTTCAGGAGCATGTCGTTTGGCACGTGACTCGAGAGCCAAAGCAATTCTTTGCATTACGAACTCGGGTCAAACAGCGTTTAAATTGTCTGCTCACCGTCCAAAAGCCGATCTATTTGTTTTCACATCGAACAAGCAATTGATGTCAACGATGGGCTTGTTATGGGGTGTTAAAGTATTTTATTACGATGCCACTTCAGAAAGTGCTGAGAAGACCGTTCAAGGCATGGTTGATTTATTAAAGTCAAAAGAGTTACTTTCAGTAGGAGATGTATTTGTTACGACCCTATCTATCCCTGCGCATACTACTAAGAAAACCAATACGGTTCAATTAGGTATCGTAGAATAAATTTCAGGGTTTACCCATGAAGAAAAAAAATCCTTATTTATCAAATCCCTTAATCGGTCTGTACTCTGTATGGACCGGTTTTTGGTTTATTAGCTGGTTTCTAGCACTTTACCCATTTATCGTAATTTGCTTACAGCATAAGGATACAAAGCGTTATGCACACAAATTAGTACGTGTTTGGTCACGTTTATTTTTTGCTTTTGGATTCTTGCGCTTTGAAGTCGTATCTGAGCAAAAATTAGATCCCAAACAGGTATATGTTTTCTGTGCGAACCATTTTTCCTATTTGGATATCCCCGCATTCGTTAAAATTTTACCCAATTATTTTTCATTTGTCGGTAAGAGTTCCATTAAGAAAGTTCCTTTATTTGGATACCTCTATGCGCGTTTGAATATACTTGTGGATCGGGGTGATCGAGCCAGCCGGTCTGCAACACTTGGCAAATCCATACGCGCGCTGCAAGCTAAGCGAAGTATAATTATTTTTCCGGAAGGTGGGATAACTTCCAAAAATTTTCCATTCATGTCATCTCCGTTAAAGGATGGCGCATTCGCGATGGCGATCCAACAGCAAGTTCCGATTCTTCCTGTTACCTTTTTGAATAATTACCAATTAATGGATGACGACAACATCGTATTAAAACCGGGTGTTATTCGGGTACGTATTCATGCTCCCATGGAAACAAAGGGTATGACCCAAGAGGATTTACCTGTTTTGCGTGAGCAAGTTTTTCAAAAGATCCAACAATCCTTGTTGGACTATCATGGTGTAGATATGCCTCAATAGTTATGATGAAATACTTAGGTATCTTGGGTTTATTATTCGGTTTGCTAGCATGTGAGCAAAAGCAGGTCGGTGATGTTCCTAGACCCAAAGGATACAATCGTCTGGACCTTCCTGTTGCTCAATATAAACCCTTAGAGGCAGGTCATCCCTATCAGTTCGAGGTGTCGAAGTTTGCTCAAGTAATCCCTGACACGGTCACGATTGGAAATAAAAAGGAAGTCTTCAAGGCGGAACCACATTGGATATACTTGTATTACCCGCGTTGGGATGCGTTTATTCAAATTACCTACAAATCTTTAAGTGGAGATAAGCAAAAAATGAAGGCGCTAATTAATGATGCTTTTGCTTTAGCCTATAAACATCAAGGTAAAGCCGCGGGTATACACGATTACGTCATGACGACCAAAGATGGTCGTAAAGCGGGGTTGATTGAATTGAATGGCGAAGTGGCAACCTCACTTCAGTTTTTTACTACCGATAGTTCTAAGCATTTTCTTCGGGGAGCAATTTATGTGAAAACAGCCACGCAAAATGATTCATTAGCTCCTATCATTCGCTTTTTAAAGCAGGATGCGCTGCATTTAATTCAAACACTTTCGTGGAAATAGCGACTTGTTCAGTTCCTGAACTTTCTGTTTATTTGTAGCTTATTATGGGGGAATCCAAGGTGCTTTTCGAGTCTGAAGAATCAACAGTTTTTGTTGATGCACTTCTGCCTTTGCCCATCCCTAGGTATTTTACCTATCGAGTTCCGCGGCAATGGGCAACTTGGGTTGAAGCAGGCTTGCGAATTGTTGTTCCGTTTGGCACAACGAAAGTCTTGACAGCTGTTATTGTTCGTGTCCATCATCAACCTCCTAAGCAATATCAAGCGAAATATTTGTTAGAGATTCTTGACGAATCTCCTTTGGTGACGGCCTCTCAAATTGCCCTATTTCAATGGGTAGCTAATTATTACATGTGTTATCCAGGTGAGGTGTTTCAAGTGGCCTTGCCCGCTGGTCTTAAAATATCGAGTCAATCCAAAGTTCAAATTCATCCAGAATTTCAACTTTTAAATGAATTAACTGAAAAGGAAACGGTCATATTTCAAGCCATTCAGGAAAAAGGTTCTTTGTCTTATGATGAGGTAGCGCGAGTCGCCGAAGTCAAAAGTCCTTATCATCACATTAAAGCGATGGTGGGCAAGGGGGCTATTTTGATTTTTGATGAATTAAAAGACCGTTACACGCCTAAGGTTCAACGGCGCATTCGCTTGGCACTGGCTTATGCGAATAAAGAAGCTATTACGGTATTAATTGGAGAATTAGAAGCAAAGACGAAGCAAATCAGTATTCTCTTGCATTATTTACAATTTATCCCGGTCATGCGGGATGCTGAGACGAACCAGCGGGGCTTGGAAAAATCGAGTTTCAGTCAAGCAGGTTTGTCGGAAAGCGCATTGCAAACGCTTATCAAGCATGGTATTTTTGAATCCTTTGAAATTATTGTCTCTCGTTTTGGTAGTGATTCAGATGATTTTATACCTGCTAGTTTTGATTTAAATGCTGCTCAGGAGAAAGCATATCAGTCTATTTTATCGCAGTTTCAGGAAAAAGATACTGTTTTATTACACGGTATTACGGGAAGTGGTAAGACTGAAATCTATATTCGCCTGATTCAAGAGGCTTTGGCCAATGGAGATCAAGTACTTTATTTGTTGCCGGAAATCGCCTTAACAACGCAAATTGTGGCACGTCTGAAGAAGATTTTTGGCGAGCAAGTAGGAATCTACCATTCTAAATTTTCCGATAACGAACGTGTAGAAGTTTGGAAATCTATCGTGGAAGGTAAATACCCATTCGTTGTTGGTGTTCGTTCGTCTGTATTTCTACCTTTTTCTCGTTTAGGCTTAATTATTGTAGATGAAGAACATGAGTCTTCTTTCAAGCAAGTTGATCCAGCCCCACGCTACCATGCGCGTGATGTGGCGATGGTGCTTGCGGGCCAACAAAAAGCTAAGGTATTATTGGGCTCTGCGACGCCATCCATTGAATCGTATTATCAAGCCAAGCAGGGTAAATATGGCTTAGTGACATTGATGGAACGATTTGGAAAGGCTACATTGCCTGAAATGACTTTGATTGACACGAAGTATGCCACGAAAATGAAACAGATGAAAGGGGGCTTTTCGGTGGATTTGGTAACGTTGTTGGATGAGAATTTTCAGAAGGGTAAGCAAAGTTTATTATTTCAAAATCGACGAGGTTATTCACCCTATATTCAATGTCAAGATTGTGATTGGATCGCAGAATGCAATCAATGCGATGTAAGTTTAACCTATCACGCCAAAGATCAAGAATTGCGCTGTCACTATTGTGGTTACCGTGAGGGTTTGTTGCGTCGATGTGGAGCATGTGGGGGGACGAACCTAAAAACGATGGGATATGGTACTGAAAAGTTAGAGGAAGAACTGCAATTACTTATTCCGGATGCACGAATTGGTCGAATGGATTTAGATACCACGCGTTCCAAAACAGCGTTTAATAGCTTATTGGCCGAAATCCAATCCGGAAATATCGACATTTTGGTGGGCACGCAAATGGTTGCCAAAGGACTCGATTTCGAAGGTCTCTCTACTGTGGCTATTTTTGATGCAGACCGAATTATTAACTTTCCAGATTTTAGAGCGCATGAGCGCGCGTTTCAATTGATTACCCAGGTCGCTGGTAGAGCCGGTCGGCGCGATGAACAGGGGCAAGTTTTCATCCAAACGAATCAGCCTACGCATCGCTTGTTTGAATTTATTAAGTCGGGGGATTATGCCGCCTTGTATGCGGATGAAATTGTCGAGCGGGAAGGGTACAATTACCCGCCATTTGTTCGATTGATCAAATTAACGTTGAGGCACATGGAGTCGAATCAAGTAGAAAAAGCTGCCAATGAATTAGGTGTGATGTTAAAAGCTAAATATGGTCATGGGCGTATTTTGGGGCCTGAGCGTCCGTTGATTGAACGAATTCGCAATCAATTTGTGATGGAAATCCTCATCAAACTCGAAAAAGGAGTGTCCCTAGCCCAATTTAAAGTGGACCTACGTTTGTTACTAGATGAATTACCCGGTAAACCTATTTTCAAGGGCGTACAAGTGATTCCGGACGTAGATTGTCTTTAGTGTTTAATTACGACTTCGTTAAAAGGCAAACGGAAACGTTCTCCCCATATCCCAGCTTCGGTACCTTTCCCTACAGAAATAATCATGTTGATTTCTGCACCTGCAGGTAAATTCAAAGCTTTTTTCACACGAACCGCGTCGAAACCTTCCATTGGGCAGGTGTCATATCCTTCTGCGGCGATGGATAGCATGAATGTTTGTGCTGCTAATGCACAAGATTTGTGTACCATGACGCGTTGGTCTGCTTTGCCTCCAAAACGCATGAAAGGTTTACGTAGTCCCATGAAAAAACACATGGATTTACGAATGAGCGTGAATATTCCGAAGATATCTTGACGGTAGAGTAGGGGCATCAATTGGCCATAGTATTGCATCCCTCTTTTTTCTCTTTTACCTGCTTCCTTGCCCTTAAGTGCATTTTTTATTTGATCAAGATTCCACTGGGCGTGTTGTTTCCAATGATCTTGGCGTGTCACAAAAACGACTAAATGGGCTGGGTTTTTAGCTGCCGATTGCCCTAGACATAAGGCATGGAATTCAGCCTTTTTTTCGGGACTTTGAATCCAATGAAATTCCCACAATTGCATATTGCTACTGTTGGGCGATAAAATGGCACGCGCTAAGCTTCGTTCAATGACCGCATCATCTACGGAGATGGTTTCGTCGAAGAGACGGTTAGATCTTCTTTGATGGATGATTTGTTCGAACTGATCAGCTAGCATATGGATTTATTTTTTTCAAATATAAGGGAAATCCCAAGGAGTTTAAATAAAAAAAGTCAGGACCGAAGTCCTGACTTTTAAACAAAACAAAAAAACTAATTAATAACCTGGGTTCTGCTTCAAGGTTGCAGCGCCCGCTTTTTGAGAGTTTAGAATCTCGTCATTTGGCAATGGAAAATATTCGTTTTTACCTTTTGTGTAGGCTTTCCCTGCTAAATATCCACGCTTGTTATACGTTCTGCCCGCTAAGTCAGTACCGTTTACAGATTCTTCTTTCAAGTATTTGTTGATATAAGGTTCAGCAATACCCCAACGAACTAAATCGAAGAAACGATGACCTTCCATGGCAAATTCCAAACGGCTTTCCATACGAACGGCATTTTGTGCATATTCTTTACCTTTTGCAGCAAAAGTGCCCGCAGGGTAAGGATTGATAGCATAATTTACAGTAGCATCTTGAACAGAACCTGTTTTTGCGCGATTACGAATTAAGTTGACATATTTCTCAGCTTCTGTGAAATTTCCTAATTCAACTTCACATTCAGCTAGCCAAAGAATAACGGATGACATTTTCAATAAACGGTAGTTATTATTCACATTACGTTTACTTGTCGAGTGTGTCGAGCTACCTTCATCGGCTAAGTAATACATCCATTTCTTGCCGATGTAAGGGCCAGAATATGTTTGATTACGAATCCAGTTAAATCCTGGCATTTGACCCCAATCTAAGAAGTTGACACCGCGGCGACCTACAGTCCAGTCTAAACGAGGATCAACGGGTACATCTTTCTTCAAATTGAATGTTTGATCTGATTTTAAACCTTGATCATTAGGAACGTCAACTGCATTATAGGTATCCGCCGTTCCATCTGCTTTCGCACCAATCATCGGTAAACCGTCTGCATCTGTTTTAAATGCGTTAACTAGGTTTTGAGAGGGAAGGTAGAAACCGCAACATCCACGACCTGGTGAGTTCGCTGAGTAGGGCCAGTTCAAGTTATCTCCGGCGTTACCATTGTTACCAGTAGAACCATCGTTAACAGAGAATTCAACTTCGAAGATAGATTCTGCATTGTTGTTTGTGATGTTGCGGTAGTTATCATGGTAGTTTGCCATGAGTTTTTTCCCAGAATTAGTATAAACATCTAACAATAAATCTTTAGCAGCTTGCCATTTACCTTGAAAAATATAGGCTTTTGCTAAATAGGTTTTCGCAGCCCATTTCGTAGCACGTCCTTTTTGACCTTGTGTTGCGGGTAAATTATCTGCTGCAAATTTAAAGTCGGCCTCTATATTCTCCCAAATGTTTTTATCATTTGGAACTTTCGTCGAATTCGGGTCATCGCGCTTGTAAACAGTCTCATCGATGTATGGAATTTTATTCCACATCTTTTTACCTTCAAAATGATAGTGTCCACGTAAGAAACGAGCTTCAGCCACAACTTGTGTTCGCTCTGCTTCTGTCATGTCCTTTACATCCGTACTTTTGGCAAGTAGAATAGCTTCGTTGGCACGAGCTACCCCATCGTAGGTATGTTGCCATTTACCTAAAAAGTAGGTATTGTCCGATAGCCACAAATATTGCTCGATATACTCTTGCTCTGGCTGATCACCAATATCCGTCCCTTTTACGGCATCACCTGAAGTGATTCCTCCAAAAACGTAATTTGAAATCGTTGACTGACGTCCCGTATTTCCAGCTCCTACTCCGTCTAAAAGAGAATAAGCTCCAATTAATAAGGCGTTCACCCCATTCTTATTACTCAGTGAAGTCAACGAAGCGGCCCCTTGAGGTTCGATGTTGAAGAAACTATCTGAACAAGAAAAGTTGACACCTACTGTCGCGACTAATGATGCGATAATGATTAACTTTTTCATTTTATATCTGATTTATTTTCAAATGATATACCTAATTAGAATCCTACTCTTAAACCAACATTGTATGATTTAGCGACAGGGAATGCACCTTCATCAATACCCATGTGTGTATCTTGATTATCATTACCTGAAGTTCTCAAGTTGACATCGGGATCCAAACCTTTGTATTTTGTAAATGTGAACAAGTTTTGACCTTGTACATACACTTGGACAGAGTTCAACTTAACAATCTTCAAGAAGCTTGCAGGTACATTATAGCTCAATTGGATATTCTTAATGCGCAAGTAAGAACCATCTTCTACGAAATAGGTAGAAATTTGCTGACTTGTACCATCTTGCGAATTCAAGCGCGGTAACAAGGCATTATCTCCTTGTTTCTTCCAAGAGTTGTATAACATGTCTTTTGAACGGTTACCTTGGAATGTATTAAAGTCGGTCCAGTATTTTTGGTAGTTGAACAACTCATTTCCTTGAACCCCTTGTGCAAATACGGTCAAATCCCAGTTCTTGTACCCAAGATTTAAATTCACTCCATAGGTAAAGTCAGGGTGTGGATTTCCGATAATTGTTTTGTCAGCAGCTGTGATTACACCATCGCCGTTTACATCTCTAAATTTGAAAACACCTGCACGTGTGTAAGTGCCAAATTTTGGTGCCGCCGCAGCTTCTGCATCATCCTTGATAACTCCATCAATGATATAACCGAAGAAACTAGCGATTGGTAATCCTGCCCTCGTAACAGAAATAGCAGGTAGACGTGTGGAGAATCCAAATACAGATGCTTTCGGGTCATCATTCAGTTTTACAACTTCATTTTTGTATTGTGAGATTTGACCTGAAATGGTGTAACGGAAATCACCGATACGATCACGGTAAGTTACATTTAAGTCTACCCCTGTATTGTTTACTTCACCAATGTTCACATAAGGAATTGATGCAGAACCTGCAGTTTTTGGAATAGGTACTTGCGTCAACATATCGGATGTTGTACGTGTATACCAATCCAAATTAACATCTAACTTGTTATTCCAGAAACTAGCATCTATACCAATGTTCGTTGATGTATTCGTTTCCCAGCGACCACCCGTGTTACCGAATTGAGAGATGTCAAAACCCGTCGCAATGGAGTTTCCTGAACCTGAAATGTCATACGCGTTGTTGTTTGGATCTGGTACAAATAAAGTATATGCGTTATATACGTTTGGAATCAATTGATTACCTGTTTTACCCCAGCCACCACGAACTTTAAATTCGTTGATGAATGTCAAATCCTTCATAAATGCTAATTCCGTTAAACGGGCACCCAAAGAGAATGCAGGGAAAATACCATATCGGTAATTAGATGCGAAACGTGATGAACCATCACGACGTAACGTAAAGTCTGCTAACAATAATTCTTTGTAAGAATAGTTAACTTTTCCGAATTGAGAGAACAATGCGGTGATTGTTGCGCCGGATCCAGCATTTGACAAACCAGCCGCTGAACCGTTATTCAAATACCGGTAAGATAAATCATCAAATGCAAAATTTGAACGTGCCGCATTAAATCCAAACGCATAGGTAGAAACGGCTTCTGTACCCACTAAAACATTAACCGTATGGTCACCTAACGTTTTATTGTAGTTCAAGGTATTATACCATGTTACTGCACGGTCATAGCTATTTGAAACCGTTAAGCTGTTTGCATTTCGTGCCTCAGCTGCCTCAATGTCACGGTTTAAATATGCCGACTGGTTAAAGTTATTGTATTCAAAGCCTAGGCTTGTACGCGCCTTTAGATCTTTGATGATTTCTAATTCAGTAAATACATTACCAAAGATGTGTGTTGCTTTAATTGGATTATCGCGTTCTCTCCATTGACGAGCCAATGGGTTAGGTGCATTACCTAGATTGGAACCACGAGAGCCTGCAAAACCATTCAAGTTGGAAGAGTTCGTTCCTCCTAAAGCCGTCGGGCCCCCTGTAATGTCAAATACTGGAATGATCGGCTGAATACGAATCGCAAAAGATATAGGGTTAGACTCGTTGTTGTTACCTGAAGGAACGCCTGTACGCTCATCGTATGAAACGGTAAAGTTTTCACCAAAGGTCAATTTGCCTTTTTTGAATTCAGTATTCGCACGAACTGAATAACGCTTGTATCCCGTATATTTCAAAATACCTTCTTGGTCAAAATAACTAGCTGAAATCGCATATTTGCCATTTTTAGATCCGCCAGTTGCACCTAATTGGTAGTTAGAGATTTTGGCAGGTCCGAAAATTTCATTTTGCCAATCAGTACCCGCTTTGTTGGCCTTCGTAATATTGAATGCCGTTTTTCCTAAGTTAGGATCTGTGATATCATTCGTATAGGTATAGTTAGCTGGAAGTGCACCATATACGTTTGGATAAATGTAATCCGCTATGGTTTGTGTTCCATCCGCGCCAAAACGGTATTGTGCTGAAGGAGATGTTCCTGCTGGTTTTCCTGCACCGATTTCTGATTCGTAGTAATACTGGCCCAATTCTTTTGTGTTCAACAAATCCAATGTCTTACTAACCGTTTGAGTACCTGTATACATGTCGAAGTTGATTTTAGGCTCACCTTCGCCACCACGTTTTGTTGTGATGATCACAACCCCATTGGCAGCACGCGCACCGTAGATAGATGCAGCGGAGGCATCTTTCAATACTTGCATCGACTCAATGTCTGCAGGGTTGATTTGATTTAAGGTACCTTGGGTCGGTACACCATCAATAACATACAGTGGGGAGTTGTTGTTGATCGATCCAAAACCACGGATACGAACCATTGTTCCTCCACCTGGCGAGTTGTCATTTCCAACAGTCACACCGGACGCACGTCCTTGTAACATTTGCGTTAAACTCGCTGAAGGTACTGCAGTTAATTCTTTGGCGCCCACAACCGTTACTGCTCCCGTAATATCCTTTTTACGTTGGGATGAGTAACCTGTTACAACGACCTCGTTCAACTGACTTACATCTTCGTCCAGGTTCACCGTAATACTCGAGCGGTTGCCTACGGCCACGTTTTTAGTCACGTAACCTACGGATGAAATTACTAATTCTGCGTTGCCGCTTTTTACATTAATGGAGAAAGCTCCATTTCCATCTGTTGTCGTACCCGTTGTGGTACCCTTGATTGCAACAGAAACACCAGGTATCCCTCCGCCCTTGGCGTCTTGGATGCTACCTGTCACTTTTCGGTCTTGACCAAAAGCCACCCATGAGAGG
This sequence comes from Bacteroidota bacterium, assembly GCA_039805345.1. Taxonomy (GTDB): domain Bacteria; phylum Bacteroidota; class Bacteroidia; order Cytophagales; family Spirosomataceae; genus Aquirufa. Next base: position 26,615 of record JBDLUL010000014.1, read on the forward strand.
GTTAACATAAAGGCCATCAGAAAGACCACTCTGCTTACGTAGAAATTGTTTTTCATAAAATATAAGGTTTGAGTGATAGTGGACAAATTTAAATTTGCCAACTTATTTCTGCCAATATATAAAACAAACTAATCCGTGCTACACTGTTTTGTGAATATTTTAATAAAAAATATAAAAATTATCAAATGGTCATAATTTCTTAACGATGAGCTAATTAGGCCTTACAACATAGGTAAATATCCAAGCTTTGCGTACCTTTGTCTTTTGCATTTATTATAAAGAATAGAATATGTTAAACTTGGTTTTATTTGGCCCTCCAGGTGCCGGCAAAGGAACTCAATCCGCAAAATTGATTGAGCAATATGGATTAATTCACTTGTCTACGGGTGATTTGTTGCGTGCAGAAATTTCTGCAGGAACAACCTTAGGTTTGGAAGCGAAGAAATTAATGGATCAAGGAATTTTAGTTCCCGATGCCGTTGTCATTGGAATGATTGATAATAAGTTGAACGAAAATAAATCTGCTGCAGGTTTTATCTTCGATGGTTTTCCTCGTACAGTTGCTCAAGCAGCGGCATTGGACAACTTATTAGCTCAACATGATGTCAGTATCCAACAAATGATTGCCTTAGAGGTGGAAGAAGAAGAGTTGACGCAGCGACTTTTATCAAGAGGTAAAACATCTGGTAGACCAGATGATCAAAACGAAGATTTAATTCGTAAGCGCGTGCAAGAATATACAGAGAAAACGGCACCTGTTGCAGATTTTTATGCCCAACAAGGGAAATTTACGGGTATCAATGGGGTAGGTGAAATAGAAGATATTTATACCCAAATCGTTTCGATTGTTGAAAAGAAGTAAGAGTTAAGAGGGGGGTGATATCACACTGGACTAGCGACGCTTTTTCTTATTCTCACAACTCAAAAAAGATTTGCTAGCGAGTAGCGATTAATGACTAAAATATGACATCAAATTTCATCGATTACGTTAAAATTAACTTGCGTTCAGGACGTGGAGGAAGTGGATCTTCTCACTTTAGAAGAGAAAAACACGTTCCAAAAGGCGGACCGGATGGCGGTGATGGCGGTCGGGGAGGACATGTCTACATTGTAGGAAATAGTCAGCACTGGACGCTTCTTCACTTAAAATTTCAGAAACACATCATTGCCGATAATGGTAAAGGTGGAGAAGGCGGTCGCCGTTCTGGTTTGGAAGGGGAAGATATTTTCATTGAAGTTCCTTTAGGAACTATCGTAAAGGATGCAGAAACCAATGAGTTTCTAGCCGAAGTGACTGAAGAAGGTCAAAAAGTTTTGTTACTTCCAGGTGGCCGAGGAGGTTTGGGAAATACACACTTTAAGTCTTCCACAAATCAATCACCACGTCATGCACAACCCGGTGAAGCGGGTTTAGAACGCTGGGTTGTTATGGAATTGAAAGTTCTTGCGGATGTCGGTTTAGTTGGATTTCCGAATGCAGGAAAATCAACCTTGTTGTCTGTACTTTCAGCCGCTAAACCCGAAATTGCCGACTATCCTTTTACAACCTTGGTTCCTAATCTTGGTGTTGTCGCTTACCGTGATTATAAATCCTTTGTTGTTGCGGATATTCCGGGGATTATTGAAGGGGCAGCGGAAGGAAAAGGGCTTGGTTTACGCTTTTTACGCCACATTGAGCGAAATTCAATTCTCTGTTTTTTGATTCCATCCGATGCCGAAAACTGGGGTGATGAATATCAAATCTTGGTAGGTGAATTAGAGAAATACAACCCTGAATTATTACATAAACGTCGCGTACTCGTTGTTTCAAAAATGGATTTATCTATCCCTGAAATGGAAGAGGAAATGCGCGAAAGCCTACCAAAAGACCTACCTCTCGTCTTCATTTCTTCCGTAACCAATACGGGTATTCAAGAATTGAAAGATTTGCTATGGGAAACGTTGCAGGAAGAGAATAAAGATGTCGCCAAACAAGTGGAAAGTTCCATTGAAATTCTTCCAGCAGCGCAAGTCGTTACGGATCCTCAAGAGGAAATAGAATAAATAATTCGTTTATTTAATAAAAAAGGTCGCCCTTGGGACGACCTTTTTTTATGCTATCTGTGTTGCCATTAGGGCAATCCCTTCATTAAAGGTTCTTGGCTTGTATCCCAACACCGTTTTGGCTTTTGTAAGAATAAATCCCGTTCTCGGTGGTCTTTTAGCTGGTTGGGAAAAGGTGGAAGAATCAGCAGGCTTGATTAATTCTTTAGGTAGATGATAAAATTCTGCCGTTTTAATGGCCATTTCATAGGGAGTTAATAATTCTTCTCCTGATATGTTAAAAATTCCTTCTGCTTCTTTTTGTGCAATAAGCCAGCATCCAATGGCGAGATCTTCTGCCAGGGTAGGTGTTCTAAATTGGTCCGTAACCACATTGATTTCTTTGCCTTCCTCCAAAGACTTTTTCACCCATAAAATAATATTCGTGCGACTCATATCAGGTACGATACCAAATACCAAGACGGTACGTGCGATGGCCCAGCGTATCGAGGAGGCTTGAATGATTTGTTCAGCTTTTAATTTACTTTCGCCATACACCGAAATGGGGTTCGGTACAGCATCTTCATCGTAAGGTCCCGCTTCGCCATCAAAAATAAAATCAGTTGACAGATGGCAAAGAAAACTTTGGTGTTTGGTACATGCTGCCACAATGTATTCGACGGCCTTAACATTCAAGGCTTCACATCCGTTTAAGTCACTTTCACAGGTGTCGACGTTCGTCATGGCTGCTGTGTGAATAACAATTTGCGGTTTATGCCGGGTGAATACGATTTCCACGGCTTCTGGGTCTGTGATGTCGAGTGATTGATAGGTGTACCCCGTTTGATTAGGTAAACGGTTTTCACCACGTGCAGTCGCAATCAAATTAACACCAGACTCTTTGCTGAGTAGGTCGACTAACTTTTGTCCTAGTAGGCCATTCGATCCTGTGATGAGAATGGTTTTTTTCATGATGCTAATTGTTTCCTAATTTCTTGTAATAACGTTTGCGCACCCTGTGCAATTAAATCTTGCGCTACTGCCATACCTAATATTTCAGGATCTGTTCCGATACCCGTGGCTTTGAGCTCAACTTCACCCTTAAGTCCAAGTACACCTGCATATAGATGTAATCCGTCTGCATGCTGTTTAGCATGGCCAAATACGGGCACGCTGCATCCTCCATCCAATTGCGCTAATAAGTGTCTTTCAGCGAGTAAACAGGCCTCCGTGGGTTCATCATTGCAAAGCTGACGTATGGCAGATGCCAACGCAGGATCCAATTGACTTGAACTTTGAATCGCAACGGAACCTTGGCCCACAGCTGGAGTAAATGTATCGATGGGTAAATGTTCAACGATGTACGATTCCATACCCATGCGGTGCACGCCAGCATAGGCCAAAATCATGGCGTCACACGCCCCACTTTTTAATTTTTCTAATCGAGTCTGAAGATTTCCACGCATCTCGACCAAGGTGTGTTGGGGAAATTCTTTTGCCAACATGGCGCGTCGGCGGGTACTCGAAGTTCCAATGATAGCACCTTTTGTTGCGGCTAAACGAAAATCTGGATTTAAACTTAAAACAACATCATGTGCAGCCTCGCGCTTCGTGAAGGCGATTAAGGGTAAATCTACAGCCAATGTAGATGGCAGATCTTTTGCTGAATGTTGTGCGATATCAATCTCTCCATTCCGAAGCATGGTCTCCAACTCTTCTGTGAAAACACCTTTTGCGCCAATTTTCGATAGGGATCGGTCAAGGATTTTATCTCCAATGGTGACGATATCAATGATTTCAATGGTATACCCTGCGGCCCCCAACAAGCTCGCGATGTGCCTTGCTTGCCACATGGCAAGCGCAGAATTACGCGTCCCGATTCGAATGAGTTTATTTGTTGGCATTAGCAATTCGAATTATTTGTAAAGATAAATCCAAGTGAATCATTTTAGCTCGACCATTTCTTTCTAGCTGATAGTGTGCGGTAGAGACTTTTTCGCTTATTTTTTCAATGGATTGGCGATTTAAGGTTTTGGAAAAATTCGTAATAAAAGCTTTCTCTTTTTCCAAGGCCTTAATCAGTGTTGGTGCATCCGAAATTTGATACAAACACTGTCTAAAAATATGCAATGCGTACTCTAATAGGATTTTTTGGTCTTCTTTAGCTAAGCTGTCAAATTGGTCGGCAAGGCCAACTAATTTGCTTAAATTCTTCTGATAAACAGCGCGCATCCAGTCGGCAAACCACGTAGAAGTGCTTAGGTTTTCCGACTTAGCTTTTTCGAGTGCCCAGGCAATATTTCCTTCACAACTGATGGCTAAATTTTGCGCATTTTCAAGGTTTGTACCTGTTTCTTTCACAAGAAAATCCGCCAGTGAAGCTTCGTCCACTGCTTGGATTGCAATGCGTTGCGTTCTTGACAAGATGGTGGTCAAAAGCTTTTGAGCATCTGCACAAACAAGCAAAAATAACGTGTCACTTGGAGGCTCTTCTAGTGTTTTGAGGAGGGCATTGCCTGAAGATAAATTCAATGATTCAGGGTTCCAGATAATAACGACTTTAAATGGCGCTTCGAATGGTTTTAGGCTTATTTTGCCCAGCAGTTTTCGCGTTTCCTCGACGGGAATATTTCCTTGTTTATTTCCTTCGGCACCCATGGCTGCAAGCCATTCCGGCAGTACTCTGAATAAGCCTCCTGTGATGAATGTACGCCATTCGGGTAAAAAGGCATCAGATTCTGCCTCCTTGATCTTCTTGGTGGTAACACTTGGGAACAGGTAAACAATATCTGGATGAATGCCTTTATGTACTTTCTGGCAACTGGGACATGATCCACAAGCATCGTCGCCTTGTCGGTTTGTACAAAACAAAAATGAGGTGAATGCCATTGCCATGGCTAACTGTGCACCGCCCGTAGGGCCATGAAATAATTGGGCATGCGCAATATGTTCGTTGAGAACAGATTGGCTCAATTGCTTCTTGGTTTGTTGTAATCCGGGGATGTCTTGAAAGCGCATGCGGTTTCCCTAATAAATGAATAGGCTAATTTCGGGCATTTGCTTCCTCTTTCCAAATTTGTTCGATGATGCTGGGCAGATTTTCAGGGATTTCTTGCTTTTTGGCGCGGATCCATGCCGCTGCGTTTTCTGCCGCACGATCCTTTCGATACGCTGAGAACTGCGGGAATTCGCCCCAAGTCAACGATGGAATAAATTTTGGTAAAAATTGACTGCCACTGATGTTGCAATGATTGCCCACTACGGTTCCTGTATTGAATTTGGTATGAATTCCGGTGCTGACATAGTCGCCCATTAAAATTCCAAATGAGGCGCAATGGGTGTCACGATATTCATTCGTGCTAAAATCGTATAGCAAGACATTTTTCAGGTCATTGCGCACATTCGAGCAAGTAGTAAGTGCACCTAGATTACAGAATGATCCAATAATCGAATTGCCTATGAATCCCTCATGGGATTTATTACTGTAGGGGAAGAAAAGACTTGCGCTGATTTCACCACCAACCTTGCAGCCAGGTCCTATCGTTGTTAGTGGCCTGATTTTGGTGCCCAAATTGGTTATACTTCCGTCCAGGATTGCCGCGGGGCCTTGAACGCAGGTTCCAATTTGGAGATTTACATGTGCGCCAATATAAATAGGTCCGTGACTTGCATCCAGGATCGTGCCATTCAGTTGTGCGCTCGGATCGATGTAACAATTCTGAGGATGAATAATGGTCGTTCCGTGGGTTGTATAGCGTGTAGGATCAACGTTATTCGGTTCAATGTCCGTATGTAGCGCTTGTTGGTTGGCCGCTAACAAATCTTCGGGATACGTAATGTAAACGGGTTGATCCTGCAGGTATTGGATATGGGTGTGGTTTGAGCCTGGAGCGGCTGCCCGGTAGGCGATCCATTGTTTATTCCAATACAGGGCTGTTTCCTCCGGTAGTTCGAGGAGACTGTTCATGATCGATGGATTGGGAAGTAAGGATCCAAGGATATAGGTGTCTGCGGGGATATCTTTCTGGTATGGCATCCATTTAGCTTCAATTGTTTGTAGACCCACCCAAAGTTCGCGCAGTTTACGTGTGTACGTAAGGGGTCTTAATTGAAGGCAAATCTGCCCATCATCTAGTAATCGTTCAGTGTTCCACATGTTGCAAATAAACGGAAAAAGCCCCAACATGGGATCATGTAGAGGCTTTTTTTGTATACTAAAAAGAATACTAGTTCTTCGCGTAACGCTTGTTGAATTTATCAACACGACCCGTAGTATCTAACAATACATTTTTACCTGTGTAGAATGGGTGTGATTGAGAAGAAACCTCTAGTTTGTAAACTGGGTAAGTTGCTCCTTCGAATTCAGTTGTTTCTGTTGTTTGAACGCAAGAACGTGTTAAGAATTTGTAATCAGCTGATAAATCGTGAAATACAACTTCTTTGTATTCTGGGTGGATATCTTTTTTCATGGTGTTTGTATAATGACGATTCCCTGCCGTCTATTTAACATTAATTGGAAATCCCTGGGAATGGACTTCATTTATTTGGGTTGCAAAATTAATTATTATCTACATAAATACAAATCATGCGCGTATATAATTTTTAATTAAATCAAAGCCCAAATACCTTGAAAAAAAAATTCAAAAATATTTTATGGTACTTTTCCAAGACAGATACTGCCATTGGATTTTCCTATGGCGCTATGTCATAGTGTATTTTAAATATGCAATTATTTTCATCTATTTTAGCTTGAAAAAATGTTTGCACGGCCCCTCATTTTTTTCTAATTTTACATAGTGCCCAAGCCGCTGGAAGTGCTTCAATTTCTAGCTTACTAAAAGCAATAAAACAAAACCGCCAACAGACCGAATTTAGTCATAAATAGGTCTAGTAAAATTAAGAAAAAGCAAATTCTTAGGCGGGAATATTATTGTGTTAAGTTTGGCTTGTACCAGTTTGATTATTCTAATTTATATTTTATAGAAACACATGTACGTAATTAAAAGAGACGGTCGTCGCGAATCTGTCAAGTTTGACAAAATCACAGCTCGCATAGAGAAGTTGTGCTACAGCTTGGATCCATTTTTTGTTCAACCTTTAGAGGTGGCAAGAAAGGTTATTTCAGGTTTATACGATGGGGTTAAGACGACTGAATTGGATAATTTAGCAGCGGAAACAGCGGCTTCTTTGACAACAAAGCACCCGGATTACGCAACATTAGCTGCACGTATTGCTATCTCAAACCTGCATAAAAACACGTTAAAGTCGTTTTCTGCGACGATGAAGCGTCTTTATACATACATTGATCCTAAGACGGGACAGAATGCAGCACTTCTCTCGAAAGAGGTTTTTGATATCATCAAGAAGAACGCTGTTGAATTAGATGAAGCAATTATCTATGACCGTGATTTCGGTTATGATTACTTCGGTTTCAAAACATTAGAGAAATCGTATTTATTGAAGTTGGATGGAGCTATCGCGGAACGCCCACAACACATGTTGATGCGTGTGGCTGTAGGTATCCATGGTACTGACATTGCAGCTGCAATTCATACGTACAATTTGTTGTCTGAGCGTTGGTTTACACACGCTACTCCAACCTTATTCAATGCAGGTACACCGAAGCCTCAAATGTCTTCTTGTTTCTTGCTTGCGATGCAGGATGATTCGATCGAAGGTATCTATGATACGTTGAAGCAAACTGCGAAGATTTCGCAGTCGGCGGGAGGTATCGGATTAAGCATTCATAATGTTCGCGCAACAGGCTCATACATCAAAGGAACGAATGGTACATCGAATGGTATTATTCCTATGTTGCGTGTATTCAATGATACGGCACGTTACGTAGATCAAGGGGGAGGAAAGCGTAAAGGTTCTTTTGCGATTTATTTAGAGCCTTGGCATGCTGATGTGTTTGATTTCTTGGAATTGAAGAAAAACCACGGGAAAGAAGAAATGCGTGCGCGTGATTTATTCTACGCCTTGTGGATTCCAGATTTGTTCATGAAACGTGTGGAAAGCAATGAGGAATGGTCATTGTTCTGCCCACATGAGTGTCCAGGTCTTTCTGATGCCTACGGTGAGGAATTTGAGGCATTATACCACAAATATGAATTAGAAGGCAAAGCACGTGCAGTAGTTAAAGCACAAGAGCTTTGGTTTAAAGTATTAGAGTCGCAAACAGAAACGGGTACACCTTACATGTTGTACAAGGATCATGCGAACAACAAGTCAAACCAGAAGAATTTGGGTACAATTAAGTCGTCGAACTTGTGTACCGAAATCATGGAATATACATCAAAAGATGAGGTTGCTGTATGTAATCTAGCTTCATTGGCATTGCCTAAATATGTTCGTACGAACGAGCAAGGTGTGTCTGAGTTTGATCACGCGAAGTTGTACGAAGTAACAAAGGCTGCAACGATCAACTTGAACAAGATTATTGATGTTAACTACTATCCAGTACCTGAAGCACGTAATTCAAACTTGCGTCACCGTCCAATCGGTCTGGGAGTTCAAGGGTTAGCTGACGTGTTCATCATGTTGCGTATGCCATTTGAGTCTGCAGAAGCACAACAATTGAACAAAGATATCTTCGAAACAATCTATTTCGCTGCCATGGAAGCATCCATGGAATTAGCGAAAGTAGAAGGTCCTTACTCGACCTGGGAAGGTTCGCCTATCTCGAAAGGTATTTTCCAATTTGATATGTGGAATGTAACACCATCTTCAGGTAACTGGGATTGGGATAAATTACGCCAACAAGTTGTTGAGCACGGTGTGCGTAACTCATTGTTAGTAGCACCAATGCCAACGGCTTCTACGAGTCAAATCTTGGGTAACAACGAATGTTTCGAACCTTATACTTCAAACATCTATGCACGCCGTGTATTGTCAGGTGAGTTTGCGGTTGTTAATAAGCACTTGTTGAAAGATTTGATCAAGTTGAACTTGTGGAATGAAACGATGAAGAACAAGTTGATCTCAGCGAATGGATCCGTTCAAAACATCCCAGAAATTCCTCAAAACCTAAAAGAGCTTTACAAAACCGTTTGGGAGATTAAGCAAAAAACAATCTTGGAGATGGCTGCAGATCGTGGCGCGTACATCTGCCAGTCACAAAGCTTAAATATCCACATTCAGGATGTAAACTTTGGTAAATTGACATCAATGCACTTCCATGCTTGGAAGTTAGGTTTGAAAACAGGTATGTACTACTTGCGTACAAAAGCCGCTGCTGATGCGATTAAATTTACGATTGAGAAACAAGCTGACGTGGCTATTGAGCAATCGAATGATGTACACGAGACAGAATTGCAATATGCTGCACATGCAGCCCAAGCAGCTGCCGCAGCTTCATTCCAAACGGAAGACGCTCAAAACCGCGCTGATATGTCATGCTCGTTGGATAATCCAGAGGCATGCGAGGCTTGTGGTTCATAATTATGAGATAAATTAACTTGTTAAAATCACCTAGTCGCAAGATTAGGTGATTTTCATATTTTAGGCTACTATGCAAATAAAGAAGGAACTGTATTTTTTCGTATTTCTCGGACTAATTCTATTGGCTCTTTTTTTGCGCGTGTATCACCTTGGGCAATTTAGCCTATTTTCAGATGAACGATCAAGTGTCCTACTAGGCGTTGCCAATACCAACCAAGGCGGCATGGGCGAATTGATGCGCCCTGACAAAACATTTACACCAGCTGACTTTTGGGCACCCAGAGGGATACAATCTTGGTTGGATGCTGATGCCCGTGGCGATGTCAGTGGGAATAGCCTTGTGCATGACATGATGCTCAAGCTATTTGCCTGGTTATTTGGGAAAGGGGATGCTTCCATGCGAAGTGTTTCGGTCATGTTCAACATGTTGACAATCTGGGTCATGTTTCGCTGGGCTAGGCAATTCTCGAAATCAAACCTATGGACCTTAGCGATTGTCTTGTTTGCTGCCATCGAACCTTTCTTTGTCATCTACAGTCAACAAGCGCGTAATTATGCAACAAGTTTGTTTTTTACAACGGCATCGAATTACCTTTTTTGGTTATTAGTTATCAAGCGAGAAGGTGAATTGAATGGGAATAAAAAATACCTGATTTTATGGGTGATCACATCAATTGGCGCTCTATTTAGCACTTATTTGACCGTGTTGGCACTTGTGGGGCAGTTTACCTATATGACACTTTTTGTTCGCAATAAGTCCATTTGGCTTCGCATGAGTACACGTTTAGGGTTGATTTTTGTGCCGTTTGTCGCATGGTTTATTTGGGGCCCCGCGCGTTATTTCATGGGGTTTCAGGCAAATGCAGCAGAACAATTAATTAGCTATATCAGGAAAAATGGAGAAATTCCTGGCTGGCTTGAATTCGCCACACCTTCAAACCTCTTCAAGCGTACGATTTCAATTGTGTCAGATCACTTTTTCTGGACGAACGATTTGTATGTTAAACATGGTTTTAAAATTGGAACTGTCCTATTGATTGGATTTCTATTTTTGGTTTACCAGTGGGTAAAATCATTGGATCGTGCGAGTCGGGGCATTTATGTTTTAGGGGTAATTCAAATTTCGCTTCCGGTTGTATTCCTGTTTGCGGCAGCTGTGAATGCAGGTACGACATCTGGATTTTTTCTTCGCTACGCTTGTTTTGGGTTGCCTTTTGGGATTTTTCTTTCTGTTGGCCTTTTTGATTATCTGCTGAAGCAAGCCATTTGGTATCGGATATTTGCTTTTGTCTATTTGTTAGCCCAGACTTATCAATTGGTCGAATTATTTGTGCCTTTGTACGCTGACCAACATCAGAAATATACCTTTTCTGTCAATCGGGGTCCTAATCCTTACCCGCTTATCGCTTCATCGATTCAAGCAAAATATCAAAAAGGAGATACTGTAGTTTATCCATCTTCCAAAGCGAATATTTTGGATTCGAAATACTTACGTAATCTGGTTATTGATCCCTTGGATGCACAGAATGTAAATCTATATTTGAGTGAAACAGATTCATTTATTCAACGCGTAGATCCTTATATGCAAGATTCGGTTTTGATTAAAAAAAGCAACGGTAAGGTTCTCGTTATTTTTGATTTCAAAAAAGGGAAATTTAGATACTAATGAAATTAAATCGAATTCTTGTCGCCTACGGTATTGTTTCAATTCTTGAATTGCTTTCGGGTCATTCACCTATTCGTTATGTAACTAAGCCATTGTTGATGATTTTATTAGGTGTTTATGTATATGCTTTTGGCTTAAAACCTGCAGTACGTAATGCCTTGTTATTCACCCTACTTTTTGCTTGGTTAGGCGATGTTTTTCTATTGATTCCAGGTAATTCTGCGCTATATTTTCAACTAGGCTTAGGATCTTTCTTGGTTATGCAACTAGCATACATTCGGTTATTTATTAAGTTAGGCGCGACAAGATTGACCTATTTTTTAATTCCAGTCCTTGTTTATGTCTTCGGGTTTTTGGGTTTTTTATATCCCAATCTTCCGGGTCCTCTGGTACCCCCTGTGCTTGTTTATGCACTAGCGCTTGGATCTATGTTGTATTTTGCCTTCCAGATTTCAAGTGCGCAACTCCGTTGGGGTGCATTTTTGTTTGTGGTTTCGGATAGCCTATTAGCTTTTGGTAAGTTTTATTTTGAATATCCTTGGAATTCTTTTGCTGTCATGTCGACTTATATCCTAGCTCAATTGCTACTAATCCATGCTTTGTGTAAATTGCAAGCTCAGCGATAATCACACGTACATGGATGCTCAAGTTCTTAATCAATTAGCAAGTCAATTACAAGGTGCTTTGCACACGGATAATGTGATGCGAACCTTGTACGCTACAGATGCTTCTGCCTACCGGGAGATGCCGCTAGGGGTTGCAATTCCTGAAACCATTCAGGATATTGAAACGTTGATTCAATTTGCTGACCAACATCAAATTCCATTAATTCCTCGAACAGCTGGAACTTCATTAGCTGGTCAGGTTGTGGGGAGTGGATTGGTTGTCGATGTGTCGAAGCATTTTAATCGGATTTTGGAGGTCAATGCTGCTGAATCCTATGCTTGGGTAGAACCCGGTGTTGTGCGTGATGTGCTGAATGTGGAATTGAAAAAACATGGTTTATTCTTTGGCCCTGAAACATCTACCGCAAATCGTGCGATGATTGGAGGGATGCTTGGGAATAATTCTTGTGGGTCTAATTCAGTCATTTATGGCTCTACTCGGGATCATATTTTAGAAGTGGAAGGATATTTGTCTGATGGTACTTTTGTGCAATTTAAGGCTGAAGATCCACATCAAACTGTACAAAAATTGCAACCTGGCTCTCGCTTGCATACGATATATGCACAAACCTTGGCGGCACTTTCGAATCCACGGAACCAAAAGAATATTCAAGATGAGTTTCCTAAGCCTAGCATTAAGCGTAGAAATACGGGCTATGCCGTGGACATGTTATTGAATTCAGATGCCTTTCTTGCTGACAAGCCGGCCTTTAATTTTTGTGCACTCTTAGCGGGTTCTGAAGGAACTTTGTGTTTTGTGACACGCATCAAATTGCATGTAGATCCATTGCCACCTACCCATTTAGGATTGGTTTGTGCGCACTTTAATACGATCGATGAGGCCTTACGTGCCAATTTGATTGCTTTGCGTTTTAATCCCTCAGCTTCTGAGTTGATGGATCATTATATTTTGGAATGTACCAAAGCGAATGCGGAACAGAGTCTGAACCGTTTCTTCGTGGATGGTGATCCCGGGGCTATTTTGGTTGTGGAGCTACGCTCCGACAACGCGGATGATTTAGCGAAACAAGCAAAAGCTGTCGAGGAAGCGATGTTGGCCGAAAACCTTGGCTATCATTTTCCTTTCGTTACGGGCGGGGATGTGAAGAAGGTTTGGGATTTGCGAAAAGCGGGTTTAGGCCTTTTATCAAATCTTCCAGGTGATGAAAAGGCGGTTGCGGTGATCGAAGATACGGCGGTTGACGTTAATGATTTACCTGCATTTATTGCGGAGTTTAACGAGATTCTTACAGCGAATAATTTGTATTGCGTGCACTATGCACATGCGGGTTCAGGTGAGTTGCACCTTCGCCCAATTATCAATTTGAAGACGGCAGAAGGCCACAAACAATTCCGACATATTGCGGAAGCGATTGCGGAATTGGTCAAGAAATACCAAGGTTCCTTGTCAGGAGAGCACGGAGATGGCCGTTTGCGGGGTGAATTTATCCCATGGATGGTAGGAGAGGCAAATTATCAATTAATGCGTGAATTGAAGTCTTGGTGGGACCCGAAGGGTATATTTAATCCCAATAAGATTGTCGATACGCCACCGATGGATACGTTTTTGCGGTATGAAGCCGGCCAACAAACACCTGAGTTCAAAACGGCATTCCGTTATCAAGATCAAGATGTTTTGCAACATGCCGAGCAATGTAATGGTTCAGGGGATTGTCGGAAGACTCCCGTTTCAGGAGGAACGATGTGTCCGTCATTTATGGCGACGCGTAATGAAAAGGAAACCACGCGCGCACGCGCAAATATCCTTCGGGAATTTTTAACACGTTCAACGAAACCAAACCGCTTTGATCACAAGGAGATTAAGGAAGTGATGGATTTATGTTTGGCTTGTAAAGGCTGTAAGGCGGAATGTCCATCGAACGTCGATGTGGCAAAATTGAAGATGGAATTCTTGTACCAATACCAAAAGGAAAATGGAACTCCCTTGCGTAGTCGGATGGTTGGGCATTTTGCGTCGATTTCTGCGCTGGCTTCACGCGTTCCCTTGCTCTATAATTTGATTATGGGTACACCTTTTCTGCGTCGCATATCCAACAAGATAGTAGGTTTCCATCCGGATCGTACGATGCCATTGATGGCGAAGCAAACCTTAGGTTCTTGGTTGAAAAGGCGTAAAACTATTCAATCGGCTAAATCCATTTATCTGTTTGTGGATGAGTTTACGAATTACAACGATGCCGAAGTAGGTCGAAAGGCTGTATTGTTGTTAGAAGCTTTGGGCTATGAGGTACGAACCTTACAGCACCCTATTTCGGGGCGCTCATTTTTATCCAAAGGGATGTTGGATGAGGCGCGTAATTTGGCACAAAAGAATGTGGAATTGTGGTCAGGTTTGGTAACTGCTGAAATTCCTTTAGTCGGCATTGAGCCATCTGCTATTTTAACTTTCCGGGATGAATATCCGGATTTGGTGTCCGATGCGTGGGTAGAAAAAGCGAAGGCATTGAGTAAAAATGTGTTGTTGCTAGAGGAGTTTATTGCACGTGAGGCTGATGCTAAACGAATTAACAGCAAGGCTTTTCAGGCGGAAAAGAAATTATTGAAGTTGCATGGGCATTGCCAACAAAAATCCATGAGTTCTTTGGTGGCGGCTAAGAAGGCATTATCATTGCCGGCAAATTTTGAGGTGCAATTGATTCCATCGGGATGTTGTGGGATGGCAGGGTCCTTCGGATATGAGAAGGAGCATTATGATTTGTCGATGCAGATTGGGGAATTGGTGTTATTCCCTACGGTACGTGCGCAACCTGCCGAAGTTGAAATTATTGCCTCTGGAACGAGTTGTCGACATCAAATTCACGACGGTACGCAACGCCACGCGAAGCATACCGCCGAGGTATTATTTGAGGCTTTGGCTTAGAATTTCCAACGAACAAAGGCTTCCATGGCCTCATATTCAGCTAAACCGAGTGCATTGTAAATTTGAGCAGTGCCTCGGTTTCGTTCTTCAGCACGTTGCCAGAATTCACGTGAATCTTCCCCTTGGAAAACGACACCATCTTTTTGTGATTGGTGTTTAAAGATACCCATTCGTTTTTTGAATACTTGATCTGGGGACATCGGAACGGCCATTTCAATTTGGTCGATATCCCACTCGGCCCAAGCTCCTTTGTAAAGCCAAACCCAACAATTCTTCATGTACTCTCGGTGTTTTAACCGTTGGATCGCTTCAAATATGGCATCCAAACAAACCTTGTGCGTTCCATGCGGGTCAGCTAGGTCACCAGCCGCATAAATTTGATGTGGTTGGATTTCTTCGATGATGTCCATGATCAATTGGATGTCCGCTTCGCCTATCGGTTTTTTACGTATAGTCCCTGTTTCGTAAAAGGGCATGTGTAAGAAGTGGGCGTTCTCTTTTTTGATGCCGACGAAGCGACAAGTATTTTTGGCTTCGCCTTGCCGAATGAGTCCTTTGATTTCGCGAACCGCGGGGATATCCAATTCTGAGTCTTTCTTGTTTTTTAAGAATTTGACAGCTTCTTTGTAGATTTTGTTTGCCTTTGCGTTTGAACTTTCAAATTTTTCATTGAAATCGACCACGAATTCGGCAAATCGAAGTGCTTCATCATCAGCTACTGCAATGTTTCCCGATGTTTGGTAAACAACATGCACATCATGTCCTTGATCATGTAATCGTTGGAATGTACCGCCCATCGAGATGATGTCGTCATCCGGATGGGGACTAAAAATAATAACCTTTTTCTTGGCAGGAAATGCGCGTTCCGGTCTATGGGTATCGTCGGCATTCGGTTTTCCCCCTGGCCAACCCGTGATGGAGTGTTGTAGGTAGTTGAATACTTCGATATTGATATCGTAGGCCTGTCCATAGAGGGATAGCAAGTCTGACATCCCGTGTTCATTGTAATCTTTGCTGGTTAGTTTTAATACGGGCTTTCCTAAATGTAGGGAAAGGTGTGTGACAGCCTTTTTGATCATGTTTCGATCCCAGGTAACTGAGTCGACCAACCAAGGTGTTTTGATGCGGGTTAGTAACGAGGCAGCAGTTTCATCCAGAATAAAAAGCGTATTCGGGTGTTGTTGTAAATAAGTCGCAGGAATATCAGATGTGATTGGCCCCTCCACGGCTTTGGCTACACTTTGTGCTTTGTGTTCGCCCCAAGCAAGTAAAACAATGCGTTTGGCTTGCATGATCTTGTCAATACCTAAGGTGATAGCGCGTTTAGGTACTTTTTCTAATCCTCCAAAGTCAATGGCTGCATCGATTTTCGTTGTGATGTCAAGTGTCATCAAACGCGTTTTCGAATTGATAACAGACCCCGGCTCATTGAATCCGATGTGTCCATTACGTCCAATTCCAAGTAGGTAAAAATCAAAACCACCTAGTTTTTCTATTTTAGCTTCATAGTCGCGACAGAATTCAGGTATCTTTTCGATGGTTAATGTTCCATCAGGAATATGGTAATTTGTTACCGGTATGTCAATATGATCAAACAATTGTTCGCGCATAAATCGCACATAACTTTGGATGGAATCGGGTTCCATGGGGTGATATTCATCCAAGTTGAAGGTAATCACATTTTTGAAGCTCAAGCCTTCTTCCTTGTGCATTCGAATCAGTTCTTGGTATACCTTTTTGGGTGAAGACCCTGTTGCTAGGCCCAAAACAGTAGGTTTTCCTTCCTTGTTTTTTTCTCGGATGAGTGCTGCTATTTCGTGTGCAACGGCTTTTGATGCATGCTCAGATTCATCAAATATTCGAGTAGGGATACGTTCAAAACTGATGGCTTGTTCCATAATGAGTTAATTTAGAGGGATTTGGCTGAAACGACAATGAAGTCTAGTTCGAGTATTTCAAATAAGCGTAAAATTGTTTTTATGGCTGGATTGCCTTTGCCTAATTCAATGGAATGAATGGTTTTTACCGCAACACCGCTTTGAAGACTTAGATCTTCCTGTTTTAAGCGCAGGGCATTTCTTTTTTCGCGAATGATCTGTCCAAATATTGTTAAATCCATTTGTGTGCTTCGTGTTAGGCAAATATATAGAAAGTATTTGTTTTATTTACATTTCGGCAATATGTTACCATTTGTTCGAATTTATTGAGAATGTTGATATTATGATGAGTGGTAAAACTTTTAAGCTTCAATCGGAGTTATATTTGTGTTTTGATTCGATCTATATGTTAGTAAAGAAATTAGGCTTGTTCCTTTTTATGTTATTGCCCACGGGCTTAATTGCCCAAAAAGCTACCATTAGTGGTTATGTGAAGGATGCTTCGAATGGGGAAGGATTAATCGGCGCAAGTATTTATATCAAGGAGTTGAAGGTAGGTAATGTGACCAATACCTATGGATTTTACAGTTTATCTGTTCAGCCTGGTGATTTTACCTTAGTGTTTTCTTCTTCGGGCTATGCCAAGCAAGAAAGGAAGGTTACTTTTTCTGGTAAAAATCAGACGCTCAATATTGAAATGCAGCCTGAATCCAATGAATTGGCCGAAGTTCGAGTAACCGCCAAAGCAGTAGATGAAAACGTGAAGGGAATAGAGATGTCGGTCAATAAAATTGATATCAAGACGATTCGTAAGATTCCGGCTTTATTGGGGGAAGTTGATTTGGTGCGTGCAATTCAATTGTTACCCGGTGTTTCAACGGTGGGTGAAGGTGCAACAGGTTTCAATGTGCGAGGTGGGGGCGTGGATCAAAATTTGGTCTTACTCGATGATGCACCCGTGTATAATTCGTCCCATTTATTTGGTTTCTTTTCCGTATTTAATCCGGACGCCGTTAAAGATGTTAAGTTGTTTAAAGGGGGAATTCCTTCGCAGTATGGTGGTCGTGTTTCGTCTATCCTAGATGTTAAAATGAAAGAGGGGAATGCGAAGAAATTAGAAGTTAATGGGGGTATTGGTGTCATCTTTTCCCGACTTTCGATTGAGGCGCCTCTAATTAAGGATAAAGCGTCTTTCATAGTAGCGGCTCGTCGTTCCTACATTGATATCTTGGCCAAGCCCTTCTTGACTGGGAATAATGCGGATGCTGCATTTAATTTTTATGATTTGACGGCTAAGGTAAATTACAACATCAATACAAAGAACACCGTATTTCTATCCGGTTATTTTGGCCGGGATGTATTTGGAACTGGCTTTGGATTTAATTGGGGGAATAGTACGGTTTCTGCGCGATGGAATCACGTGTTTTCGAATAAGCTATTTTTGAATGCTACGACGTTCTACAGTAATTATGATTATTTGTTAGATTCCGATTTGAAAAATAAACGCCCTTCAGATGCGTTTCGTTGGACATCGAATATTGTTAATTTAAGTTTTAAGCCTGATTTCACGTATTATGTGACACCCGATAATACCTTAACTTTTGGAGCACAAGTTTTATCTTATCAGTTTTCGCCAGGTAAGGCGACTGCCTCATCAAACGGGGATAAACGTGAATTTGGACAAGCGGATAAGAGTGGAGTCGAGCTTTCAGCCTATGTGGGCGATGAGTGGAAAATCAGTCCCCGCATTTCCGTTCAGTATGGCATAAGGTATTCGAATTATGACTACAAGAGTGATAATGGGGTGTATTATGAGCGCGTTCCTGTGCCTGCGAGTATTGAAAATCCAACGGGTTATACCTTGAAAATGATTCAAGTTTCTCCGAATGCATCCGTGGCTAATTATGGGAATTGGGAGCCTCGATTTGCGTTGAATTTAAAGGTGGGGGAGAATTCATCCTTCAAAGCCTCATACAATCGATTGGCTCAATATGTGCATTTAATGTCGAATACGGCTGCTTCTACTCCTTTGGATGTTTGGACTTCGTCAACGAATATTATTAAGCCTCAGATTGCGGATCAAGTTGTCTTGGGCTTATTTAAAAATTGGGGAGAGAATGGGAATGATTATGAAACATCTGTCGAGGTCTACTACAAGGATATGCAAAATCAAATTGATTATGCAGATCGCGCTAATTTGTTTTTGAACCCCTTGTTTGAAAAAGATTTATTGTTTGGGAAGGGTCGTGCTTACGGTGCCGAGTTTTTCGTGAAAAAGAACGTTGGGAAACTAACGGGTTGGGTAAGTTATACCTTGGCTCGTACGGAACGCTTGATTGAAGGCTTAAACAACAATGATTGGTATGTGAACCGATATGATCGTACGCATACACTCAATGTGGTTGGTCAATATGCTTTATCAGCTAAATGGTCCTTTGGTGCCAATTTTGCTTACATAACGGGTGTGCCTTATTCGATTCCTTCACAAAAATATATTTATGAGGGCGTTGCTTATCCACAAACGGCTATAGGAACTCGTGGCAATATTCGTGTACCTGATTACCACCGACTTGATATTTCAGCCACGAAGAAGAATAAGAAAGCTTTGTTTGGAAAAGGGTCTTCGGAATGGGTATTCTCTGTTTATAATGTTTATAATCGGAAGAATCCTTTCTCCATCTATACACAAGCAAATGATTCCAATACCTTAAAAACGGAAGCGGTACAATTATCCATTATTGGATCTTTTGTTCCTGCTGTAACCTATAATTTTACTTTTTAAGATGCGCTATTTAATCTTATTGTTTTCGGTCTTTTTATTTTCATGTGAAGACGTGGTTACTTTGGATAGTCCTAAGTCAGATCATTATTTGGTGGTTGAGTCAACGTTGACAAATCTACCCGGTCCACAGAAAATCACATTAACACAATCGCAAGATTATTTCGATAATAGTTCAGTTCCGGCTATTCGAAATGCAGAGGTCATCGTTCGTGATGACGCTGCTAATGAATTCCGATTTGTGGAAAGTGCGGAGGCTCCCGGGGTTTATATCTGGACACCGTCTGCCGCGAACCCACTCTTTGGTCAGGTAGGACGGACTTATCAGTTATCCGTTAAATCAGGTAATGATACGTATGTGGCTTCCGCTAAAATGAATCCTGTACCTCCCATTGATTCGATAGCGTATAAAACAGCCACAGCGAATCCACGCCAATCAGGAGATGGAAAGCCAGAAAAAGGTTTTGAGGCGCGTTGGTTTGGGAATGATTTAAAAGGGGAGGGTAGTTGTTATCGTTTGAAGTTTTACAAAAATGGTATTTTGTTTAATTCCCCGTCTAATCTTGTTATTTTTTACGATTCTGCGCTTCAGAAAGTTGCTAATACAGATGGATTGATGTTTAATCTGCCTATTCGTGGAGCGATTAATCCCGAATTGTATGAAGCGAATGATAAGGTAAAGGTTGAATTATATTCCATTACCTTAGATCAATTTAGCTTTTATTCACAAGCGCGTCTAGAATTGAACAATGCGGGTTTGTTCTCAAGACCTGCGGCGAATATCCCAACGAACATTAAGAATACGAATAGTAGTTCTTCCTTACAGGGAGCTGGTTGGTTTGGCGTATCAGCTGTTTCTTCATTGGAAACGGTAATTGATCCAGCCAAGGCTAAAAAGGATTTGCCTTAATTTACTCGAAGTTGATGACAAGCGACACGGTATGGGTCCTGATGTCAGTTAATTTAGTATAGGCTCCTCCAACTGAGGGGGGCACATACAAATTCAATAGGCCGTGGGAAAAACGTATCTCGGGAGTGAATTTGAAGAACTGGAAATATTGTTCTAATCCAAATCCATATTCTAAGGAAAGGTCGGCTGTATTTGCGCTGAGTGCGGTGCTTTTTTTCTTAACATTTGCTTCTACCCCAAGTTTAAATCCGCCCATGACGTACATGCGGTGGTTCTTTCGGCGTAATGAACGTAATTTCAACAATACAGGAACTTCTAACCAAGTTGATTCTCTCCAGAGCGGATTGTTAGCCTCACTTTTAAATTGAATTTCGCGTTCATAAAGGGCTATGTTAATGCCTGATTTCAATTCCCAGTGTTTGTCAAATGCGTAATTGACAAGCCCACCTATTTGAAATCCAAAATTACGAGGGGACCTTACTGAGTCTATACTTCCAAGGACAGATTCATTGGCTTGCATAAAGTAATTTGATGAAGCAAATCCGAATAAGAAACCAAAGTGAACCGGTTTTTCATCGTAATATTCATGAAATATGCGGGTGTATTTGGTATGCTGGCCCCATGATTGAAAGGTCAGTAAAACCAAACATAAGGCTCCTATATTTCGAATGATGCGCACGATTATTTTACTTTTTGGCCTAAGTAGATGGAACAAATTCCACCTGTCATCGGAATCCATTGTGTCTTCGAAAATCCACAAGACTCATAAATCTTAATAAAATCAGGTCCATCTGGGAATGCTTGAACAGATTCCGGAAGGTATGTGTAAGCTGCTGGATCCTTGGAAATTAATTTACCTAATAACGGTAAGCAATACTTAGAATAGAAGTTGTAAAGTTGCTTCATCGGGAAGTGTCTTGGATTTGAAAACTCCAAGATTAGGCAATAGCCGCCGGGTTTAAGTACCCTAAACATGTCTTTTAAGCCTTTTTCCAATGTTTCATAATTTCGTACACCAAAACTAACGGTGATTGCATCAAAACTATTGTCGGAAAACGGAAGTTTTTCAGAGTCCCCCATTTGCAAGGTAATCTTATCTTCCAATCCCATTTTTTTGATTTTCTCCTTACCGAAGGCGAGCATGCCTTCTGAGATATCAACACCTACAATTTTTTCGGGATTGATTTTGAGTGCTTCAATAGCGAAATCACCTGTTCCTGTGGCGATATCCAACACTTTCTTGATGCCCTTGTTCTTGAGTAATTTGATCGCTTTTCTCCTCCAGATAATATCGATTCCTCCACTTAATAAATGGTTTAGGAAGTCGTATTTATGTGAAATAGAATTGAACATGTCTGCGACTTGTTCTTTTTTGCCTTTGTTTTGATTTTTGTAGGGTACGACCATAGCATTGATTGATTTGCCTAGTCCTAACGTTGATGATTGGCAAATTGTTTACACAAAAATACCAATTTTATTTGGTTTAATGGGGCGCCATGCTGAAAATCCCTACTAAGCACCACATGATGACAAAGCTGATGAGCATCGAGAAATTTACGATGGCTGCAGCAATTCCCGTGTCAAAATTCAATTCGTCTGAATATGTGATGAGTGTCATACCTGCGGGAAGTATCAAACAGATCAGAAGCATGTTCCGGTATTGAAATTCAAAGGGAGTCGTATAGTAGAGCAATAATCCGATGCTGAGGCCTAAGATATATCGAAGACCTAAAACTTGAAATACCTTGGCAAATGCCACTTTAGGCAAACGAACGCTGAAGTAAATGCCCATCAGCAACAGGACCATGGGTTTATTTCCTTTTGCGATGGTATCGATAATGTCAGCCGCTAATGGGAATACGGGTATTTGGAGAATGTTGAAGGCTAATCCGATCAACATGGCTTGGAATGGAGGTAAGGTAAATATCTTTTTTAATACATGCTTAACAGGATTTTTTGTCCCGTGATTCCCCGCTAAATAGGTCCCCATGCCATAATTCACCATGAAGTTGATCACCGAATTCCCTAGGTCAAACATGATGGCATAAGTAAGTCCTTGCCACCCCCATATTCCCTCGATCAAGGGGTAGGCAAACAAACCTAAGTTCCAACCTGCGGACCCCATGGTTAATATGCCACGGTGTGTTGGGCCCTCTTTTTTAAATACAAGAAAGCCTACAAAGGAAGAAAGGAAGCCAAATAACATGGCAATTAAAGGTAACCAACCCAATGCTGCAGTGAGTTCAACCTTTAGCATCGTCGTGAATACCAGTGCCGGGAACGTGGTATGCATCAAAAATTTCGAGATGGATTTTGCATCCTTCATCTCGATGAATTGTAGGCTTTTTAATAAATAGCCAATTCCAATAATGATTAATGCGGATCCGAAGACCAGGTTGGTCGTGTTCATACGTCCTTATTCAATGGTTTAGGGAGTGAAATCCGGAATGTACTCCCTTTATTGATCTCGGTCGACTTCAAGGTCAATTTTCCTTCGTGGTAGTTTTCAACAATCCGTTTGGCCAAAGTTAGCCCGAGGCCCCAGCCTCGTTTTTTCGTGCTATATCCTGGGTTGAATATTTTAGACATGTTAGCAGGTATAATACCTTTACCTGTATCCGAGATATCAATGAAAATTTGGTTGTTTTTACCTTCATGCAGGTAGATTAATACATCGCCTGTGCCGCTCATGGCATCGACAGCGTTCTTGCAAATGTTTTCAATGACCCATTCAAATAGATATTTATTGACATTGGCCAACTGCCCGGGTACCAAAGAAGATTTAATCTCAATGTATACTTTTGTTGAAATCCGAATTTTGAGGTAGTTGATGAAACTTGAAATAAGTTCCTCCAAATCTTCTTCTTTGAGGATAGGCGTTGAACCAATATTC
This sequence comes from Bacteroidota bacterium, assembly GCA_039805345.1. Classification (GTDB taxonomy): domain Bacteria; phylum Bacteroidota; class Bacteroidia; order Cytophagales; family Spirosomataceae; genus Aquirufa. The sequence goes on from JBDLUL010000014.1 coordinate 49,751, forward strand.
GAGAAGCGGGTCGTTATCGTCTCAAGCCGTTGGATATCTTTCCCAAGTTCAACAACGATATCGGGATTGATGCTTGGTTCATTGCGCAAGATTTCGACCCAAGCAGTCAAAGATGAGAGTGGTGTTCCCAACTGATGTGCGGTTTCTTTGGCTAATCCTACCCATACGCGATTCTGTTCAGCTCGTCTTGAATAGGAGAAGAATATATAGCCTAAGAAGCCAATGATTAAAACCACGAGTAATTGTGAAAGCGGATAATAGCGTAATAGTTTTAGGAGTTTAGAGTTCCCGTAATAGATGTATTCCTTTTGAAATCCCATGTCCATTTCGATGGGCTTGTTGTTTTCCGCAATAATTTCCTGGAGTTTAGCTTGTAGCAAAACTTGTTTCTGCTCGATATCAATGGATTCGGGTATCGCGATGTTGATTGAATTCAGGTGGCCGCTACCATCCTTCCAAATCACCGGAATCGTATTGTTCTCATTAATTTTCTTGATACGCTCAAAGAAAAAATTGATGTCGGCATTCTCATCACTCGTCATTACATAGCGAATGGTTTCTGCATATAATTCGATTTGCTGCTTTTCGCGCTCCTCTAATTTATTCACCAATCCATCCGTGAAATACAATGAAAAGCCCGCCATAAATACGCAAACGGCGAAGAAGGCAACTTTCAACCAAGTGTCTCGGTTGTAGAATGCAAGCGGTAAGGCTACTTCTTTGGATAAGATTTTCATAGGGACATAAGCTTGGTAAGCCATTCCTCACAAATTACTCACCGTTTATCCATAAATCAAAAATATTTTTTCTAAGGTACTTTGTATTGCATAGTACCTTTTATACATTTGCCCTATCAAATAAACAAACACAAACCGATGGATATCGAAAATGCCAAGGTGCAGATGCGGAAAGGGATTTTAGAATTCTGTATTCTGCAGATCATTTCAAGGGGTGAGGTTTACGCTTCTACCATGCTGACAGAATTAACATCAGCAAAAATCATGGTTGTAGAAGGGACATTATACCCTTTGTTGACCCGCTTAAAAAATGCCGGATTTCTGGATTATAAATGGGTCGAGTCGGCATCAGGTCCGCCAAGAAAATATTATGTATTGACCGAAAAAGGGGGAACCTTTTTAGCGGAATTACATGGAACCTGGGATGATTTACAAGGCTCAGTTTCCCAAATCATTCATCCCCAAACACCCCAAGCATAACTATACGTATATGAAAAAGACCTTATCAATTAATATCGCGGGCATTGTTTTCCATATCGAGGAAGACGCTTTTGCTACCTTGGATGCCTATTTAAAATCCATCCATGCTTACTTTCAAAGCTTTGAGGGTTCGAAAGAAATCATTGAAGACATCGAGGCACGTATCGCAGAGAAATTTTGGAATATCCGAGAAACCGAGAAGACTGAAGCCATTACGCAAGTTCATGTGGATGAGTTAATCGCCTCTTTGGGGACCGTAGCTGATTTTCAGGAAATTGAAACGGAAGAGGGGAAATCAGAACAACGCAAATCTGAGCCGAAACAAGAATCTGGAGCTAAGAAGGTATTTCGTCGGGATTTGACCAATAAAAAATTAGGTGGTGTCGCGTCTGGTGCGGCAAATTATTTTGAGATTGATCCTATCTGGGTTCGACTGATACTCATTGTTGGCTTCTTTGGGCTTTTCCCTTTGTTACATGCCGCTAATCTTGTTTTCTGGGTGTATGTAGCTTGTTGGATTGCCATCCCTGGGGAAGTCACTGTTGAAACAGATAAATCCTACCGTAAGTTTTACCGGGATCCGGAAAATAAAGTAGTTGGTGGCGTCATGGCTGGAATCTCCGCCTATACCGGCTGGGATGTCGGTTTATTACGTGTTTTAGCTGTGATTTCCTTGTTCTTTTTCGGTACGGGAGCTGCTGCTTACATCATTATTATGGCGATTACTCCCGAAGCGAAATCGGTGACTGACAAAATGGAAATGACGGGAGAGCCCATCACCCTTGAGAATATTGAGAAGAATATCAAGGAGACGTTTCAACCAGATTCTTCGGAAGAAAAGCCTTTGACGCGATTGTTGCTTTTTCCTTTTCGTGCCTTGGCAACGATATTTACGGCGCTTAAACCGGTATTGATGGGGCTTAAATGGTTTGTACAGTACCTTTTTGGAATTGTTTTAATCATCATCGCCATCGCATTTGCCGCTACATTGGTACTTGCAACAACTGCTGGATTTTCCGGATTTGATCATGGAATCATTGGTCTTAATTTTGGAGCTACTGGTATTCCTTTTTATCTGTTAGCGCAAGATTTACCTGCTTGGGCAATTTGGGCGGCTTACGCTGCCATTATCCCGATGGTCGTTGGAATTGGAATTGGCGGATTGTCATTATTGCTGAACCGAAAGTTGACAAGCCCAACCTACAAATACATTTCCACGACGATGGCGATTGTGGGTTGGATCGGATTGTTTGCCGCATTTAGTTTTGTGGGACGTAATTTCCAACGGACTGCATCTGTCAATCAAATGAAAGAAATTTCGGCTGATTCGTCTTATGTCTTTGATGTGAATCGTGAATCGAATGAAACCATGTGGGAGAAATTGCTGGGTAACAATATCATCACCGATGAATTGCTGGATGAAGATGAGGAGCATGATTTTAATCGGGGAGGATTTTCTCGCGCCCAGATCAGCTTAGAAGGGTATGACGGAAAAACGATCCAAATCATTCAATTCGCAAAGTCAAATGGGCGCACGCGGGTTGAGGCTGAAAAAAATGCCAAAGCGGTTCAATACCGCTATGCTGTCAAAGGGAACCAATTGGTTTTAGATAGCCATTTTGGCTTGCAAAATTTGAAGTTTCGTAATCAACGCATGCGTGTTAAAATCTTAATTCCTTACGGCGTAACGTTTAGCATGACGCGTGAATTTGGTTATTTCATGGAAAACGTATTGGATGGAGGCTATTTCAATGAGGATAACGGTGATTTGTTTGTTGGATCGAAATGGGCATTCTCGATGGATAAAGGTTTGATCTGCTTAAATCGAAATCCAAAGCAATCGGATAACTCGAATGATGATTCTTCCGATAACGATGATGACGAGTCATTTGATGAAGCTCCGGATGCGCCTGTGGCACCTGGTTCGCCAACTAATTTTTCTTTGTCCAAAACGGTTGAACCTTTTGGTGCCATTGAATTGAAACGTTGTGGATCTGCGGCTATTACGATTGTCAAAGGAAAGGAATTCAAAGTTTCGTACCAGTCGGCAGAAGCATCTGCCGACTTTGGTCGCCTCACGTCCGTAAAAAATCGAACGTTGACATTAAATGATATTCCCAATAATATGTCGGTGACGATTGAGACACCATCTTTAAGTAAAGTGGACTTAGGAGGAAATGGGCGGACCGAAATCAAGGGATTTGATGTGCCTGCCTTGGATGTTATTTTGCGGGATTTTCACAGTTTGACTTTATCGGGTCGCTCGAATGAGCTTGCTGCTGCGGCCTTTGATTCTTCCGAATTATTGGCGCGTAACTGGGAAACGAATATCGCGCGAATTTCGGTGGGTAATCAGGCTAAAATGGATTTAAATGTTAAAAAAAGCATCAAAGGGAAGAAAGCGGAACGCGCTGATTTGAGTTATCAATCGTATCCTAATTTGCAGGTTTCGTTTTTGAAAAATAAATAAGTAGAACAGCCATGCAACGATGCAGGGCTTTCAAGCATCTTGTTCACATCTTAAATCAATAAATCCATTTTATGAAAAATCGCTTACGTATTATTCTCAGCTTCTTGGTATTCAGTATATCATCTCAAGCATTCGCTTTTGCGCCCGATCAAGTAACTAAAAAAATCCGTGTTGGTAATTTTCAATCACTGGAATTAGGCAGTGCTTTTGAAATTCATATTACGAAAGCTAGCAGTTGCACGATATCAGCTTCAGGTAGTGAAAAGGATTTAGATGAACTTGACGTAGAATTAGAAGGATCAAAATTGAAGGTCTCTTTGGACGAATCTTATTGGTCGAATTGGAAAAATTGGAAAAATAGTTCGAATAAAATTATCTTAAACATTACGATGCCACGCTTGCGCGATGCTGAATTTAATGGTGCGACGAAAGTGACGTTGGAGGGTTTTACGGATGAAGAAGAAATGACTTTGCATTGTTCGGGTGCATCTAAAATAAGTTCTTCCAAATTGGTTGCTGACAAACTTGTTATCGATCTTTCCGGTGCTACTAAGGTTGAAATGGCTGGCCGGGTTCTTAAATTATCTGTTGGCTTATCAGGTGCTAGCCACGTTATTTTAAACAATTTGGTTGCGCGCGATGTCGATGTTGATGCAAGCGGTGCAAGCCATGTGGAATTAAATGTTCAAAAGTCTTTACGTGTAGATGCATCAGGTGCTTCCAAAATAACTTATCGTGGTAATCCCTTGAACATCTCAAAGGATTTGAGTGGAGCTTCTACGGTTCGCCGCGCGGATTAAGGATTTTTTTCTCCTGCAGGAATACGCATGCTTAGCTGATTTTCCTTAGGCGGTATGGGACAAGCAAAGGTCTTGTTATACGCACAATACGGAAAAAAAGCTTCGTTAAAGTCAATGCTTAGTTGATTGTCTTTTAATTTAGTTAGGGGTAACTCCAAATACCGACCGCCTCCATAGGTTTCTGTGGGGGCGGTTTTGTCTTTAAATGGAATGAAAAAATCTCCAGAATCATGTTGGTAAACAAGTAAATCCACATGCATTCCTGATACCTCCCCATGTGCTTTTCCAAATACCAAAAGTGAATCTGTCGAGCCGTCCGTCATTTGTAAACTGATTCGTTGAACCTTTTCATTTCGCTCGATTTCAAATGGAATAACCCAATTGGCTGAATATGGGAAATAGGTTAATCCTTTGAAATTAGCCTTATTAGGTATTGGGGATTCATCATCCGTTTTGAATTGCTCATCTTTAGCGAGTCGTTTTTCCACGATTTGAAGGGAATCTGCAGATGATTTAGCGGGTGCTTGAGATTGCTTAGGAAGGCTGAAGTAGATCAGTCCGCCAACAATCAAAATGAGAATCAGAATCCAACGGTTGAATTTCATAGGAATGCGTGTAAATTTGGGTTCGTAAAAATATAAAATTAATTACATGTTTACAGGAATTGTGGAATCGATGGGCGTTTTGGAAAGCAAACAAGCGCAAGGTACAAATGTTGATTTTTGGTTTTCGTCTTCTTTTACGGACGAATTGAAAATCGATCAGTCGCTCGCTCATAATGGTGTTTGCCTGACCGTTGTCGAAATTAAGTCCCCGCAATACCGTGTAACAGCGATTCAAGAGACCTTACAGAAAACTAATTTGGGAGATTTGACGCTGGGTCAAAAAGTTAATTTGGAACGTTGCATGTCGGCGAACGGTCGTTTCGATGGCCATATTGTCCAAGGTCATGTGGATTTAACAGGCATATGTACCTCTATCCTAACGCATGACGGTTCCTGGGAATACCACTTTCAATATCCTGCCGGTCATGTGACTGTGGAGAAAGGTTCGATTTGTGTTAATGGCACGAGTTTAACGGTGGTGGAATCAGGAACGGATACGTTTTCTGTAGCGATTATTCCCTATACCTATGAACATACGATTTTCCACCAAATGAAGGTTGGTGATCGTGTGAACCTTGAATTCGATATTCTTGGAAAGTATATGCAGAAATTATTGGCTAAGCAATTAGCTCAATAGGTTATCAACCGCATTTTCTACTTTTTCAAAACCGAAACGGCTCCAAACGCTATCTTTTTGGGCTTGAATTTCATTCAGTCCTAAATTGCCAATACTGCCTAAATGGGTGTGATTGATTTCGCGGCTACTGCCATTGAATTCGCCAGCTTCAATCATTTTTCCCACCTGAACATATGCCTCCCGGAAAGGCATTCCAGCTACGACTAGTTTATTTACTTCTTCGACAGAGAATAATAAATCGTATTTCGCATCTTTCAAAAGATCAGCCTTTACGTTCATATGCGTCACCATGTAATGGGTGATTTCCAGGCAATCTTTGATTTCATCGATGGCAGGCATTAATAGTTCTTTTGTCAATTGGAATTCCCTGTGATAACCAGATGGAAGATTACTCATGAGCAATTGCATTTGATTCGGAGCCGCCTTGAGTTTATTTGATTTGCCGCGTAATAATTCGGCGACATCGGGATTCTTTTTATGTGGCATGATCGAACTTCCTGTCGTTAAGGAACTTGGTAATTCGATGAAGCCAAAGTTTTGTGAATTGTATAAACATACATCCATTGCCAAACGGCTCAACGTTGTTGCGATTTGACTGATGGCATTTAATACATAAAATTCCGTTTTGCCACGGGACATTTGGGCATTCACAACATTCACGTGGGGTGCTTCAAAACCCAATAAAACAGTGGTTAATTTCCTGTCTAAGGGGAAAGAAGAACCATAACCGGCTCCTGAACCCAAGGGGTTTTTATTCGCTAAACGAAAGGCTGCCTCCAACAATTCAGCGTCTTCCACCAAACATTCCGCATAAGCGCCGAACCATAATCCAAAAGATGATGGCATGGCAATTTGCAAATGCGTATAGCCGGGTAATAAATCGTTTTTATGTGCTTCGCTTTTCGTCAATAATAGATCGAATAAATCTTCCACCGCATCTGCGATTTCCATGATTTCTGCCCGCATGAACAATTTCAAATCCACTAAGACTTGGTCGTTTCGAGAACGCCCCGCATGGATTTTCTTACCTAAATCACCGAGTTTCTTCGTTAACAAATATTCGATTTGGGAATGGACATCCTCCATGCCTTCTTCGATGACGAAGGTCCCATCTTCGATGGTTTTCAAGATATTTTTGAGTTCGACACATAGGGGTTCGAGCTCTTCTGCAGGCAATAAACCTACGTGTTCGAGCATCGTAATGTGCGCGAGCGATCCCATGACGTCGTAGCGCGCCAATTGCAAATCGTATACAGGGTCGTTACCAATCGTGAATTGTTCAATGATTGCGTCTGTTACTTGATTTTCTTTTTGCCAAAGTTTTGCCACGATCGTTTTAGATTAATTGTGATAATATATGCTGATAGGTTTGAATTCCCTGCTTCAGTTCTTCTAAATAAATAAATTCATCCGCCGTATGGCTTCTGCCGGAATGTCCTGGGCCAATTTTTACGGAAGGGAAATGCATTAATGCCTGGTCCGATAGGGTAGGTGATCCGAAGGTAGTAATCCCTAAAGCAGCAGCTGCTGCGAGAACCGGATGTCCATCGGGGATTTTACTGGATTGTAAACGGATGCTCCGTGGGGTCAATTCCGCTTGAACGAGACCTCGTAAAATTTCGAGTACCTGTTCTAAGGAATAACATTCATTGACCCGACAATCTATCGTATAGTGACACAGGTCGGGAACCACATTATGTTGTTTGCCCGCATTGATTACCGTAACGGTGCATTTAACCGGTCCAAGTACCGGTGAAACTTCCGGAAACTCAAACGACTTAATTTTGTTGATATCTTCCAATGCGAGGTATATCGCATTCACGCCCTCATTCCGAGCTGCATGGCCTGCTATGCCTTTAACTTCTGCGTCAATCACCATTAAACCTTTCTCAGCGATAGCTAATTGGCAATCCGTCGGTTCCCCTACAATCGCCCAAGCAATTTTAGGGAATTCCGCTGATTTTAACACGGATTCGATGCCCCCGGTTCCGGAGATCTCTTCTTCCGCTGTTGCTGCTAATACTAAATTGAATGGTAATCTATGTTCATAAAAAGAACAAAAAGTGGCAATCAGCGCTACTAAACTCGCGCCTGCATCATTAACCCCCAATCCAATCATTTGACCATCTTGAATCGTAGCCGCATAGGGTTCATAGGTCCAGGATGCATTAGGTTTCACCGTGTCATGATGGGAGTTTAACAAGATATTGGGTTTACTCGGATCGAAGTGCTTATTCGTTGCCCAGACATTATTTCCAAGGGTATGAAACGAAATGTTTCTAGCGCGCAAAAAATCCTGAATGATTGTCGACGTTCCTTGTTCTTCCCGACTTAATGAAGGGCAACTAACAAGCTGCGCGAGCAGATTTTGAGCATCTAGAAATTGTTGGTCCGTATACATTTATGCTTGAATCATAGTGCCTTTCTCGGGCTGTGAAACAAAATCTGCATGGCAAAGACGAACGGTTTGAACGCCGAGTGCGATGGCTTTTAAGGCATTTTCAAGCTTAGGAATCATGCCTGCCGATACGATGCCCGCTGCTTTTAATTGAGCAAAATTTGCCTGATTAATCTGTGGAATCACCGAATTATCATCGTTAGGGTCCATTAAAACGCCTTGCTTTTCGAAGCAATACGTTAAGGTGACGTCAAAATATTCACTTAAGCCAATCGCCAAGGCCTGCGCCATGGTATCCGCATTGGTGTTGAGGAGTTGGCCTGCAACATCTGCCGTAATCGGAGCGAAAACAGGACTAAATCCTGCCGAAATCAAACCTGCTAATGCTTGTGCGTTGATATGTTCAATATCCCCTACAAATCCATAATCAATGGGTTCTGAATTTCTTTTTTTCGAAACCACAAATGCTCCATCTGGACCAGCCAATCCGATGGCATTGCATTCCAATGTTTGCAAGGAAGCAACGATGGATTTATTAATCCATCCCGCATAGACCATGGTGACAATTCGAAGGCTATCGGCATCTGTCACGCGCCGACCGTCAATCATTTGACTTTGGATACCTAATTCGGCTGCCATGGATGTTGCGATTTTACCGCCTCCATGGACAAGTAATTTGGGGCCTTGGATTGATGCGAAACTGGCAAGAAAGGAAGCTAGTGCTTCGGGAGCATCGATGATGTTCCCGCCAATTTTGACAATATGTAAGGCCTGTTTCGACATTAGAATAAATATGGACTTTCCACCCGCATTTGGGTTAATAAGATTTCTTTTAAGACTGTTTGTGCTGCCCAAACCCGGTTTCCTGCTTGTTGGACGACAATCGAATTTGCTGAATCAATCACTGCATCATCTACAACGACGTTCCGACGAACGGGTAGGCAATGCATGAATTTCGCATTATTCGTTAATTTCATTTTCTCTTCACTGACGGTCCATGCGGGGTCAGATGAAAGAATTTTGCCATAATCCTCATAGGAAGACCAGTTTTTGGCATAGATAAAGTCGGCTCCTTCGAAAGCCTCCTTGGGGTCATAACAGATCTTTGCATTCCCTGAAAATTCAGGTGCTAATTCATAGCCTTTCGGATGTGCGATGGTAAAGTCTACATTCGCAATATTCATCCATTCCGCGAATGAATTAGGTACACATTGTGGTAATGCTTTTACGTGAGGCGCCCAAGTCAAAACTACTTTAGGGCGTTCCACTGTTTTATATTCGGTGATTGTAATTAAGTCGGTCAGCGATTGCAACGGGTGGCGTGTTGCCGACTCCAAGCTTACGATGGGTTTTCCGGTAAATTTCATGAATTGTTTTAAGACCAATTCAGAATAATCGTATTCTCTGTCTACGAGTCCAGGAAAGCTTCTAACACCTACGATATCACAGTATTGACCAATTACTGCAGCCGCTTCCGATACGTGTTCTGCTTTGTCGCCATTCATGATCACGCCTTCGTTCATTTCCAATTGCCAGGAATCTGCCCCCACATTCATCACCATCACATCCATTCCTAAATTTTGTGCCGCCTTCTGAGTGGACAAACGGGTCCGTAAACTGGAATTAAAGAACAACAAGCCCATAGTCTTATTCTTCCCCAAATGCTTGTCGGCATAGGGCATCTTTTTCATCAACAAAGCTTCATTTACGAGTTTGTCAATGTTGTACGCGTCTTTAACGGATGTAAAATGCTGCATATAAGGGGTGGTCCGAAGACCTTAGGATATTGGCAATTTGGTAAAATTACCATTTTTACGAGATAAATGAAATTTATCGGTGGCGTTCCCAGGTGAAAACTTGCATGGGTGTTTCGAGTTCGAGTTTTTTCTCACCTGTCTGAACGAATTGATTTTTCGCCAAGACCCGTTGAGATCCCATATTATCCACAGGCGTTTCAGCCCGTAGGATTTGCAAACCTTCATCTTGAAATGCCCAAGCGGATAAAGCTTGGACAGCTTCGGTTGCAATTCCTTGACCTTCAAATTTCTGGTCGATGGCATAGCCTATTTCGGTTGTGCCATGATTATCAGGAAGCCCAGCAAATCCGATTCCCCCTACAGAGCAGGACGCCGAGTTGAGGATAATTTCCCAATTTGTGTACCAGAAAAAGTCCAACGGGAATTTAGCGGTTTGAGGAATCCAATAATCGCTTAAGGCTTGTAGCATTTCCTGTTCATAAAACAATCCCAATTTCCAAGGGTTATGCTTTAGTTCTAGTATTTTTTCTAGATCTTTGCGCCCCTTTTGTTTCCATACTTGCAAATGCTGATTTGTCAGTGGAATCAAGGTTAGTCTTTGGGTTTGAACTTGAATGGTCATATTGGGCAACAAATTATCCATTTTGGTCGCAAAATAAAAGGCCTTTAACTTATAAGTACGAATTTTGCATTCGTAAAATACGATTTTAACAAACAAACAATGAAACAAATTATTACGCTATTCGCATTTATGCTCTTGTCCTTTTCTGCTATCTCGCAGATTCCTGGCGGCATGGGAGGATTCGGTGCAGCGCCAAAGAAAGAAGCTGTTATTCCGGGAACTGCGCAAGCAACTTCAAAAGGTTCCGCTAAAATTGTCGGTTATGTTTTGGATTCCACAGATACGAAACCTGTTGAATTTGCCTCAGTAGCCTTAATCAACAAAGCAACGAATCGTCCGGTCGATGGAGCATCTGCTGATTTGGTAGGTAAGTTTGTTCTTAATAAAGTAGCTCAAGGGGAGTATAAATTGGTCATCTCGTTTATCGGTTATGAAAGCAAGACCTTATTTGTTTCCATCAATGCGAAGAATGATGACCATGATTTAGGTGTGATCAAATTACCCGCAAGCACCAAGATGCTGGCGGAAGTAACGGTGGAAGGCCAACGTGCCATGATTGAGGAGCGTGTGGATCGTACCGTTTATAATGCAGAAAAAGATGCAACGAATAAAGGGGGTGATGCAACCGATGTATTGAAAAAGGTTCCGATGTTATCCGTTGATTTAGATGGAAATCCTTCTTTACGTGGTTCATCTAACGTGAAGGTGTTGATTAATAATAAGCCTTCGACCATTATGGCTTCGAGTATTGCGGATGCCTTGAAGCAAATTCCAGCGGATATGATTAAGACGGTAGAAGTAATTACTTCGCCATCTGCTAAATATGATGCAGAAGGTTCTGCTGGTATCATCAACATCGTTACGAAGAAAAATACCTTGCAAGGATTGACGTTAAGTTTTGATACAAGTGCCGGTGTGCGTGGATCGAACCTAGCGTTGAATGGAAATTTCCGAAATAAGAACTGGGGCCTTTCGTTGGGTGGTTTTGGTCGTACCGAATACAATGTCAACGGAAAGTTTGAAAGTACACAGATTACACAAAATAATGGTGTTGAAACGCGTAACGTTCAATCAGCAGAAACGCGCAGAGAAGGAATTTTTGGTAACTACCAACTAGGTTTTGATTGGGATATCAACAAATACAATTCAGTGACTTCCAATGTGCGCTTTGGTTTGCGTAACGGAAATAATTGGCAGGATGGTCTTTCTCAGGTTCGAAACAATGTGTTGACGAGTTTGCGTAATACAAATTCTCAAGATCAATCTGCGAACGTAGACGTCAATGTCGATTACACCAAGACCTTTGCAAAGGCGCAAAAAGAATTTTCTGTTTTGTCGATGTACAGTCGCAATAATCGGACAAATGATTTTTACAATTTGATCATGAATCCGAATTCGAATATGAGTGAAATCATGAGTTCAATTAAAAACGCGAATGATGCATATAATGAGGAGGCAACGATTCAAATGGATTATCAAACGCCGATTAACAAAATGTCCATGATTGAGTTTGGCGCCAAGGCGATTACTCGAAATGTAACTTCAGATTATAAGTCTTTTACGGCGGGAACTGACGGTGTTTATGCCTTGGTTAACTTAGCTTCTTTGCCAAGTAACGTATTCGATTACAACCAGAACATTTGGGGAACTTATGGATCTTATACCTTAACGACAAAAAATAAGTGGAGCATTAAAGCAGGAGCTCGTTATGAGCATACGGATATCTCGGCGAGTTTCTTGAAGAAAGAAGGTCAAAATACGGTTATTCCTCCTTATGGCGTTTTGGTTCCGAGTTTCAACATGTCGAAGACGTTTAAGTCGGGAACATGGAGATTCAGCTACAACCGTCGTATTCAACGTCCGGGTATCGAAAACTTGAACCCGAACGTGAATGCGTCCAACCCATTGAACATCTCAACAGGTAATCCAAATTTGGCACCTGAGTACACAAACAACTATGAGATCTCATACAGCAAGTTTGTGAAGCAAACCTATATTTCGACAGCAATTTTTATGCGTAATACAACGGGTGCAATCAATCGTATTCGTGAAGTGCGTGGGGATACCGTGAAAACGACATCGCAGAACATTGGTAATGAAGATGCTTATGGTATGAACATTAACCTGAATGTTAATTTGTCAAATAAATTGATGCTTGGTGGAGGCGGAGATTTGTCTTACATGGTGTTAGCTAATAATGTGGCAGATCCATTGCTTTCGGCAAAGAATGAAGGTTTACAGTCCAACTTTAGAATATTTGGAAATTACACCATTGGAAACGGTTGGGGTGCTCAAATTTTCTCCTTTTACCGTGTTAATCAAGTTCAATTGCAGGGATCTCAAGGTGGATTTGGTATGTATAGCTTAAGTTTAAAGAAGGATTTCAAGAACAAGAAGGGTAGCATTGGATTTGGTGCAGAAAACTTCTTGACGCCGAATGGATTTATTATTCGAAACGAAACAAAGACAGCATCAATCAATCAGGTTTCTGAAAGTACGATGCGTAATATGAACTTCAAGATTAATTTCTCTTACCGAATCGGTAAAATGAGTTTTGGCCCACAAAAGAAGAAAAAGTCGGTAAATAACGACGATACAAAAGGTGGCGATGGTGATGCGGCTCCGGCAGCTCCCCAACAACCTATGGGTATGCCTGGCATGCGTATGGGTGGAGGCGGTGGTGGCTTCGGCGGACCACGTTAATCAAAGAATTATGATATGAAAAAGGAGGCTCAAAAGGCCTCCTTTTTTATTTGTTACGTTCGATGGTGTAGTTAAGCAGATTTCCCAGGGATGTTCGGTAGGCCGAATCAGGGAATTGGCTGAGAATCTCTCGGGCTTCCTGTGCGAACTCCTGCATGCGTTGGGTGGCATAAGCGATGCCTCCGGTGGATTTAACAAACGCGATAACTTCTTTAACCTTTGCAGGATTGTCTGAATCATGCTTGATGGTTTTAATCATCTGCTTCCGCAAAGACCTCGTGGTGTTTTGAAGTGCATAGATTAAAGGCAAAGTCATTTTCTTTTCTTTGATATCGATGCCTAGGGGCTTCCCAATTTCAGCGTCACCGTAGTCAAATAAATCGTCTTTGATTTGAAAAGCGATACCTACTTTTTCGCCAAATTGATGTGCCATGTCGACGTATTTTGCATCCGCATCCGTCGATTGTACGCCTACTGCACAACATGCGGCAATAAGTGTCGCCGTTTTCTTGCGAATAATATCAAAATAGACATCTTCTGTGATGTCCAATTTACGTGCTTTCTCGATTTGCAATAATTCACCTTCAGCCATCTCGCGAACTGCTGTGGAAACCGAAGTTAATAGGTCGAAATCTTTGTGGTCTACGGAAAGTAAGAGGCCTTTGGATAATAAATAGTCACCTACAAGTACCGCTATTTTATTTTTCCATACCGCATTGATGGAGAAAAATCCCCGACGGTAGTCGGATTCATCCACCACGTCATCGTGTACCAAAGTTGCTGTGTGCAATAACTCAATTAATGCCGCTCCTCGATATGTTTTTTCAGTGATTTCGCCCACGCATCCTGCTGTTAAGAATACGAACATAGGACGCATTTGCTTGCCTTTCCGTTGGACAATGTAATTCATAATCGTGTCCAGCAGCATGACTTTCGTCTTCATGAACTGCCTGAATTTCCCTTCAAATGCCTTCATGGGTTCCTCGATGGGCGCCTGAATAGATGAAAGCGAAATGGACATAGAATTAAGTTTACGTGCTTGTTCGGCACATTTGGAAATTGTGTAAATTTAATCACAATTTGGGATAATTTAGCCCTGAGAATTAAATAATACGAAATTTATGAGCAACATGTTGGTCTTAGCGGGAGGTTCTGTCAAAGGGGCATTTCAGGCAGGTGTCATTAAGGCATTAGCTGAAAAAGGATTCCAGCCTGATGTTATTTATGGGATTTCAGCGGGGAGCTTAAATGCGGCTTTTTTGGTGAATGCATTGGGCCAACAACAAGTTTCGGGTCAGGCTCTTTCGTTTCAACAAGCAGCCGATGATTTATGGGAGTTTTGGGAGATGCGAATCACGCGTCCCGACTGTTTGTCGAGACCCTTGTCTATGGTTGAATTGGGTTGGACTGCGTTAACGAAAAAATTCAGGGGACTCGTTTCGTCGGATCCTTTGCGTGAACTCATTCAAGAAGTATTATCACTTCGAAATTTACAAGCGAGCCCTGTGGGACTTCAAGTAGGTGCCGTGAATATCATGGAAGGTCGTATACATTACGTAGACCCTAGTACGCCTGATTTCTTGGATTATTTATTAGCTTCTTCGGCTGTGCCGATTTTGATGCCTGTTGTTAAGATTCGTGGAGAGGAACGCCGAAGCTATTTGGATGGAGGTCTTCGCGATGTAACACCAGTTAGAAAAGCCTTAGATGATGGGGGTAAACACATTGTTTGTGTCAGTTGCCATCCGGAAGCCATTGAAGGGGGCAGTTTCGATACCGGTGATTTATTAGCCTTGGTAGATCGCGTGATGGATATCGCTGTCAATGAAATTTTGAATGCCGATTTGCGCGAAACAATCTTAATCAATAATTCCCTTCCTGCCGATGGTTCGGTGGTGATGGACGGTCCTTATCAAGGATTTCAGCGTGTAAATTTAGAATCGATTCGGCCTATTCAGCCGATCAATATTGATATCCAGCATTTTACGAAATTGGATATCCGGCGAATGCTCGAGGTGGGATATGAGGTAGGCTTAGCTCAAATCAACTAAAAAAGCCTGGCGTTTCGACCAGGCTTATGAATGGAGTAATTAAACCACCATGATGTCTCTTTCTTTTTCGCTAAAAATCTGATCGATTTTAGTGATGAAACCATCCGTTGTTTTTTGGATTTTATCTTCGGCAGCTTTAATTGCATCTTCCGAAACGCCATCGCCTTTTAATTTTTTGATGCTATTGTTGCCATCTTGGCGGGCATTGCGAATGTTGATTTTCGCAACTTCAATTTCTTGCTTCACACGTTTTACCAAATCGCGGCGACGCTCTTCCGTTAATGGTGGAATCGCCAAACGAATCGTTTCCCCATCATTCATTGGATTTAAGCCCAAGTTCGAGTTGCGTATTGCCTTTTCAATCTCACCGAAAATTCCTTTTTCGAATGGTTTGATGGCAATGGTACGTGCATCGGGTGTTGTAATGGATGCTGCACCTGAAATCGGTGTAGCCATGCCATAATAATCAATCATCAAGCCGTCCAACATCGACGTGCTTGCTTTGCCGGCACGAATTTTAGACAATTCAATGTTTAAGTGTTTAATGGCGCCCTCCATGGTTTCTTGGGTCGCATCAATATAAAATTCAATTTCTTCCATTGGGTATTAGCTAATTAATGTTCCTACATCTTCTCCGGTAACAAGATCAGCTAAATTGCCTTCCTTGTTCATATCAAAAACGATAATCGGTAAATTATTTTCTTGGCATAAGGTAAATGCCGTTGTATCCATAATTTTCAAGCCTTTCTGTATGGCATCTGAAAAGCTCAAATGTGTAAATCGAGTGGCTGTTGGGTCTTTTTCAGGGTCGGCGGTGTAAACACCATCCACCCGTGTCCCTTTTAATACGACATCCGCTTCTACTTCAATCGCACGCAAGGAGGCCGTTGAATCGGTCGTGAAATAAGGGTTACCTGTTCCTGCGCCAAAAATCACAATACGCCCTTTTTCTAAATGGCGAATCGCTCTCCGGCGAATAAAGGGTTCGCAAACGGCTTCTACTTTTAAAGCCGTCATCATGCGCGTGTAAAGTCCTTGTTTTTCCAAGGCTGCCTGAACCGCCATGCCATTGATGACTGTGGCCAACATGCCCATGTAATCGCCTTGAACGCGATCAATGCCTGCTTTCGCTGCACTTGCTCCGCGGAAGATATTTCCTCCTCCAATAACGATCGCAACCTCCACACCTAAATCATGTACTTTTTTAATTTCGGCAGCATATTGGCCTAAAATAACGGGGTCAATCACCTCGTCTCTAGTCGACAATGCCTCACCTGAAAGTTTTAAAAGGATACGTTTGTATTTGGTGTCTTTCATGTGTTGTTGAGATTTATGCGGTGCAAATTTAGAAAATTTATCGGCTTCTTGTTTACCTTTTAGGCACATAATCTTTGGCTTCTGGCAATTTCCACCAAGCTAAATACGGATGCGCATGATGCTCATAATGATATCCGAAAAAGTAGCAAGAGATAAATGCCCACACGTGATTTCGCTTTTGACTTCTCGATTGCGTTTTATTTTCAGGTGCATGCTCCCCACGGTGCGGTAGATAGGTGCCAAAAAAGAATAATTGCAACGTACTTAAAATCGCAGGTACTTCCCAATAGACAATGAGGTTTTCCATGGGTAACCAAATTTTCAAGATATTGTACGTGATTGCCATCGCGAGAACTTGCTGCCAAGTGACATATTGCCACATAAACTTAAACCACCAAACAAAAAAGTTGCCCTGATGGACATCGGGGTCTTGTTCTGTATTCACAAAATCATGATGCCAATGATGTTTCTTACGCAGCACAGCATAATTATTGAAGGCGAAGAGTGTCGCACATACCCAGCCAATGCCATGATTTAATTTCGAATTACCGGGTGAAACCACGCCATGAATCGCATCATGTGAGGTAATGAATAATCCCGTATATAAATGGGTTTGAATCAAAACATGGACATAGGTCCATGGCGACTGAAAGTCCATGGGCTGCGTTAATACGTAGCCTAAATGCACTAACCAAAGTGTCAGTAGAGCAAAAGCCCAAAATAATCCTGTAAAATTGTTTACTTTGTTCACGTGTTTTTGACTGATGGTCAAAATTAATACTAATTACCTATGAAAAATGTTTTCGTTGTGATATTCCTTTGTGGAATTTCATTTATGTCTTTGGGCCAAAAAACCTATTGCAATCCGATGAACTTGGATTATGGATTTACGCCGATTCCCAACTTTTCCGAACAAGGACGCCATCGTGCCACAGCGGATCCGGTGATTGCTTATTTCAAAAATCAATATTATTTATTTTCAACGAATCAGTGGGGCTATTGGGTAAGTCCAGATATGGTGGATTGGAAATTCATATCTCGTAAATTTTTACAACCGTATCACAAGGTTTACGATGAACTTTGCGCACCTGCTACGTTGGTCTTGGGAGATAGTTTGTTGGTCATCGGTTCTACCTATGAAAAAGATTTTACGCTTTGGTATAGCCAAAAACCTCAAACGGATACTTGGAAAGAGGCGGTGCATGCCTTTACAGCGGGTGCTTGGGACCCAGCTTTCTTCGAAGACGATGATAAGCGTGTATATTTATATCATGGCTCAAGTAATTTTTATCCCATGTACGGGCAGGAGTTGGACCGCAAAACCTTGCAGCCAATCGGTGAACGGCATGAATTGATTCGTTTGCATGATGATTTGCATGGCTGGGAGCGCTTCGGTGAATACCAAGACAATACCTTTTTGAAACCCTTTATGGAGGGTGCTTGGATGAACAAGTACAAGGGTAAATATTATTTGCAATATGGTGCGCCGGGGACGGAGTTTTCATCGTATGGAGATGGGGTGTATACGTCTGATAAGCCTTTCGGACCTTTTACCTATCAGGCGCATAATCCATTTTCTTTCAAACCCGGTGGATTTACGCGAGGCGCAGGTCATGGTGCAACCTTTGAAGGCCAATTTGGGAATTGGTGGCATGTGTCTACCATCACAATTGCTGTGAAAAATAGTTTTGAACGTCGCTTAGGTCTTTGGCCTACAGCTTTTGATTCAGATGGGATATTGTATACCAACACGGCGTATGGGGATTATCCGCATCGCATGCCAACGGCCCGTGTCGAGAATCCGCGGGATTTGTTCACGGGTTGGATGTTATTGAATTATAATAAACCGGTTCGTGTCTCCTCGAGCTTGACGGGATATGGAGCAAATTATGCGGTGGACGAGCAAATGAAGACCTATTGGTCGGCGAAATCATCCCGAGCTGGAGAGTTTATCGAATCCGATTTAGGCGAGACTTCTACGGTACATGCGATTCAGGTGAATTATGCGGATCAAGATGTGGATTCCAGTTTCTT
Source organism: Bacteroidota bacterium (assembly GCA_039805345.1). Lineage (GTDB taxonomy): Bacteria > Bacteroidota > Bacteroidia > Cytophagales > Spirosomataceae > Aquirufa. Next base: position 68,362 of record JBDLUL010000014.1, read on the forward strand.
AGGGAAAATGAATGGGATATATCATCAATACGTGATTGAGTATAGCATCGACGGCAAACGCTGGATGGTCGCGGTCGATAAATCAACAAACAAAACAGATGTACCACATGACTATGTAGAATTGACTAAACCCATTGAAGCGCGATTTATTCGCATGACCAATAAACATATGGCTGCTGGAAAATTTGCCATCAGTGGTTTGCGCGTTTTCGGAAAAGGCCATGGAGAAAAACCTGAAACAGTGAAGGATTTAATCGTCTTGCGCGGGGAGCATGACAAACGAAGTGCTTGGTTGAAGTGGGGACATTTGACCAATGCCACCGGTTATGTTGTTTATTCCGGGATTTCACCAGATAAATTATATACATCGGTACAGGTATTCGGTGCCAATGAATATTATTTCAAATCCATGGATAAGGATCGTACGTATTATTTTCAAATTGAAGCGTTCAACGAAAATGGGATAGGGGTACGAGGGCCTGTGATTAAGTCGGAGTAAGAATAGCTTTCCCCACGGCACATTGCATACATTTTTTAGGTTCGCAGTAATTTCGATACCAATGTAAGCAAGCTTGCGAATCACGTGCGGTTTTGATGGGCATGCCCATCGAGCTAAAAATGCGTGTGATTTGATTGTTTTCGCCGTGGAGTTCCGATAGCCAGCGCAAGGCTTTTTGTTCGTATTGTGGCTGGCTTCTATCCCGGCTGTAGCAGATTAACATCGGAATGAGCGTGTTGATGCAGATGGATTGAAACGCAAAAGTTCCTAGCCTCGTGTGATGCGGGGCGCTTTTCTTTCCAAATTGTACATGGTTGCTCCAATATCCCTCCAAAGGTATTTCAAAGAGTTGTTGGAGTGTTTTTACTTCTTGTATTTCGAGTAATAGCGATAGTAAGGAGCAATTGGCTCGTATGATTTCAGCAAATTGGGCTAAACGAATTTGGGGGAAATTAGCGGGGCGGAGGCGCAGCATTTTCCAATCGGACTTTTGTAAATGGCTTTCTGGCCAGGTATGTTTTTTCTTTAAATGGATATACTCGCGCCTTAATTCGTACTGGTATTCATCTTGAATGGGTTCATCCAATAATCCAGCAATCCCAAAAAGAGCTGCTTCAATTCCTACATGTCGATCGCGGTAGAGTAAGATCAGTTTCAGCGGTAAGCTTCGAGCTAGTCGGAGCATCGGTTCCGCATTCAACGAAAACCCAAAACTTTTCGCCAAAGAAATGTAAAAGGCTTCCTCCCAATCACCCTTATTTTCCGCAACGAGCATCCGCATATCTTCGTATTTTACTTGCAGACGTTGCTGAATCATGTCATTGCGCATGATGTCTTTAGCCTCTTGGGATACGGATTCAAAAAATGCGTGACAGGCCAAAGGATGATTGATGGCTTGGTTGTTCCCGGTAAATTCCTTGTCTATCCATTTCGATAAGCAGAGTGTTGGAATAGGCTTCCCTGCTTCATATTGAATGACTTGATTATCTTCCCAGACAACGTGTAAAATGACATTTTCGTAGCTTTTATCCGTGTCATGCTGGTGTAAATGCCAGTCGGAGGATTTGACATGTAATTCGACAGCACCTATCCATTCAATTCCATCGATTCGAACGCGCGCATGTTGGAAATCCGCTCCGGCATTCGTGTTCTCAATCCCCGTTGAAATGATTTGAATGAATTCGCCCGTTGTTAATTGGGGATTTTGATGGAAGCGCCGTTGTTTCCAAAGTACGGCCATGGTAAGTTCATTCATCTCGGTGTCGATTAGATGAATGAAGGTAAGCTGCTCTACTAAAAGTTTATTGGTAAAATAAGTTTGCTTAAAATATTATCAAACTTTTGATTTATTAACCAAATAAATACCCGCTAGTAACACAAACATAAAAATGACTTGTGAGAGATAAATAGCTTCTCCGTCTACAAATCCCCAACCCAATGCGACAATGGGAATCATGTAGGTAACGGAACTTGCTACAATGGCGCTCGTCCATTTGATGATTTGATTGAATGCGAGCATCCCGATCGCTGAGCCGAAGAGTCCAAGTGCCATGGCCGAGATGAATGCCCAGAGATGTTCGTCGTCTAAAGGGATTTCAAAAAAGCCTGTGGAATATAAAAGAGCAAGTGCCAAGGGACCAATCATCATGAAGATTCCTGCTGTGGATGTTAAGGGGTGTAAATCACTTAAGCGTGTTTTGACAATGTGCATATTGATGCCATACAATAAGGTTGCTAAAACAACCCACAAAGCGTGGACATTAAAATCAATGTTGAATCCTTGACCCGCAAAAAGTAAGCCTAGGCAGCCTAACAAGCCTACCAAAATACCCGTCATTTGTTTCCAAAGAAAGGGTTGTGCGAAAAATAGGATTCCGATGATCAGCGTGAAAAGTGGCGTGAAAGCGTTCAGCATGCCAGATAAGGCGCTGGAAAGGTGTTGGCCAGCAATGGCAAAAAGGATTGCGGGAATGAGGTTTCCCGTCAACCCGGCTAATAAAAAAGAACTGGAATGTTTGCGCTCCATGTGTTTGAAGCGTTTGATGAAAATGGGTAAAAAGAATAAGCTGGCTGAGCAAATACGCAATGCGCCCACTTGTAGTGCAGAGTAACTAGCCAAGCTTTTTTTGACTAGGATAAAGGAACTTCCCCAAATCAGTGCGAGTCCTACGATGGCAAGAAAAATGATGATACTTGGTTTTTTATTCTCCTGCATAGTGGATGGCAATTTCGTTGAGTGTTTCTTTAATTTCTTCGAGTGAATAGCTTGTAACGAGTTTCGTGCGGTAGGGTTTAAAATGATCCATACCTCGGAAGTAATTGGAATAGTGGCGACGCATTTCGACGATACCGCCATGGTTACCTTTCCAGCGGATTGAGAAGTCCAAATGCGATTCACAAACGGCAATACGTTCTGAAAGGGTTGGTGGGGCTAATAAGTTTCCAGTAGCCAAATAATGTTTGATCTCGTTGAAAATCCAAGGGTAACCGATGGATGCCCGACCGACCATAATGCCGTCCACGCCGTATTTGTCGCGGTATTCCAAGGCCTTTTGTGGCGAGTCGATATCTCCGTTGCCGAAGATGGGAATTTTGATCCGCGGATTTTCTTTGACTTTGGAAATTAAACGCCAGTCGGCATCACCCTTGTACATTTGTACGCGGGTTCTTCCGTGGATGGTTAATCCTTGAATGCCAATATCCTGTAAGCGTTCTGCGACATCTTCAATGTTTTTGGTGGAATCATCCCATCCCAAACGGGTCTTGACGGTTACTGGTAGGTGTGTTGCTTTGACGACTGCCTCTGTCATGGCAACCATTTTTGGAATGTCTTGTAATAAGGCTGCGCCAGCTCCCCGACAAGCCACTTGTTTTACCGGGCAACCGTAATTGATGTCAATCAAATCAGGACCTGCTTTTGTTGCGATTTCGGTGCATGATGCCATCGTTTCGATGGAGCTACCAAAAAGTTGGATACCAATCGGGCGTTCATATTCGAAAATATCCAATTTTTGAACGCTTTTGGCTGCATCCCGAATTAAGCCTTCAGAAGAAATAAATTCGGTATACATCAAGTCGGCGCCATTCGCTTTACAAACCGCACGAAAGGGTGGGTCAGACACGTCCTCCATGGGTGCTAATAACAAAGGGAAGTCCCCTAACTCGATGTTTCCTATTTTTACCATTCTGATTAAAAATTGCGTAAATTTACGAGCATTATGGAAGAAAACTATTATCAGGGGCCAACTCGTTGGTTGGGCCTCAGTTCAAACCTCTTAAGTCTATTTGGATTTTTCTTGGTTGGAAGCTTTTTGGGTCAATTTTTTGGATTGCTTGCCGTCGTAGCTTTGATGGAATTTCCTACCCAAAATATCGAAGCATTTCAAAAGTTAATTTTGGATTTTATTGCGCATCCACAAAAATATGAGGGAGGCTTTCATGCGATGATGGCCTTGCAATGGTTTTCTGCGCTATTTACCTTTTTGTTAGGCGCTTGGGCCTATTTAAGGTTTATAGAGAAACGTTCGATTTTCGATTTAAATCGTGCGGAGGCGCCCGGTTTTCAGGTGTTTTCTTGGGCGATCTTGACGGTATTGGTTGGGATGCCTGCCATGGAATATTTGATTGAATGGAATCAGCATATTCAATTGCCTGCGGGGTACGAGGCTTTGGAAAAAGCGATGCAAACGACTGAAAAGAGCATGGAAGAATTGACAAAATTTTTGTTGAATTTTCAGTCAGATACGGATTTTGCTTTAGCCGTGATGGTCATTGCGGGGATGGCAGCCTTGGGTGAAGAGATCTTTTTTAGAGGAGTTTTGCAATCGATGTTTGAACGCTACATTGGGAACAAGCATGTGGCTATTTGGCTTGCGGCGGCGATTTTTAGTTTTATTCATTTTCAATTTTACGGATTTTTTCCACGGATGTTCTTAGGGGCGTTTTTTGGGTATTTGTATGTATGGTTTAGGAGTATTTGGGTTCCGATTGCGGCACACTTTTTTAATAATGCGTGGACCTTGTTGATGCATTATTTGTACCAAAAGAAAAACATTACGATTGATCCGATGGAAATGGTGAATTCGATACCTTGGTGGTCTGCGTTATTGTCCGTTGTTTTAGTTGGCTTTTATATTCGTAGATTGCATACTTATCGGACAGAATCGTAAATGGAAGGCTGGAAATTAATTGGTCAATCGCGCACAGGCATTGATTTGGAAATGCAGAAGGCTTTATTGTGGGAGCGTGCGGAGATTCGTGCGGTGGTGATGAATAAGAAATTAAGTGCTTACGACTTGGGAAATTGGGAGCTGTATGTGCACCAAGATGATGAAGCGGAGGCGATCAACATATTAACGAATTAATTTATGGGATTACGAAGTTTATCCAATTTACAACAGCGTGTGATTGCAGCGATTATTGCTATACCGTTTTTGTTGTTTTG
>JBDLUL010000015.1:0-10011 GCA_039805345.1 Bacteroidota bacterium
CGATTGGATAGAATGAGTTACCACGGTTAGCAGCATATAAAGAGTACTGGTTAGCTGGGTCTACGTTGTTTGAGTTACCCATTGTACCCCAACCACCACGGATTTTCAAATCTGTGATTGCTGGAAGATCCTTCATGAATTCTTCCGAAGTCACACGCCAAGCTGCAGAGAATGCAGGGAAGATACCGTAACGATTCTCAGAACCGAAACGAGACGATCCGTCACGACGAACAACCCCAGTGAAGTAATATTTCTCGTTGAAGTTGTAATCTAACTTACCGAATACTGAATAGAAATTCACACCTGAGTACAAGTTAGAGTTAACTACTGGAGATTGTACCGAGCTCATCGTTACGAAATCCAAGTCCATTGAGAAAGGATTGATACCTGAACCATTGATCGAACGACCAGCTCCTGTATTCAATGCCTCTAAACCAGCTAATAATTTAACACCATGTTTTCTCCATTGGTATTTGTAGTTTGCTGTATTTGTCATTACCCAAGCAAAAGAATATGCTTGACCTTCTGAGAATGAATTCGAAGCTTCTGGCTCTGAATCACCCAAATAACGGTAGTTATAGTTCTTGTAACCTGAACCATTATATTGACCACCAATACTTGTACGCAATGTCAAGTCTTTGATTGGCTCATAATCAACGTAGATATTACCTACTGCATTCGCATTGTAGTTATTATCATTTGAGTTATTCAACACAATTTGACGAACTGGGTTACGAGGGTTGTTAAAACCAGCAGCTTTTGTAGAAGCATAAGATCCAAACTCATCAAATACTGGAATAACAGTTGGCATACGGTATGCAGACAAGATTACTGACTCATCACCAGCAACTCCTAAACCACCATTACCACCTGCTTGACCACGAACTGAACGGTAAGTAAATTGCATGTTTTCACCGATTTTCACTTTTTTACCCAAGCTAAATTCTGAGTTAAAACGTGCAGAATAACGAGCAAAATCATTTTGGATCAAGATACCGTCTTGCTTTTGACCAGACAATCCTAAGTAAAAACGTCCTGCATCAGTACCACCTGAGAAACCTAATGAGTGACGTTGAGTTGCACCCAAACGTGTAATTTCATCATACCAGTTAGTACCCGCTTTGTTCGCTTTGATTAAGAAAACGTTCTCTGGGTTAGCAGCACGTGCAGCTGTAATAGCAGCTAAGTCAACATTGCTAACCGCGTTAGCACCATTTGCATGCAAATAAGTTGGAATAACAGCTTGTGCAGATGAACCATATTGAGGGTGTGTATATCCTACAGCAGTTCCATTCGCAGCCGCATTGTTACGGTATGCAACATGCGTCCAATCTGCTTGCTCTTGTGGAGTCAACATTTTTGGAGCACCTGCTACGTTTGGATCTGTAGCACCATACATACCATTGTAAGTAATGCTCAAACCTTTCTTACCACGTGAACCTTGCTTTGTTGTGTAAACGATTACACCATTGGCAGCACGAGCACCATAGATAGAAGCAGCCGCCGCATCTTTCAATACAGTTGTTGACTCGATATCATCTGGAGATAAGAAATCTGTAGAACCTACTGGAACCCCATCCACTACGTATAATGGCTCGTTACCACCAAAGGCTCCAAAACCACGTACACGAATGATTGAGTTAGTTCCCGGCTGACCGTTTGTAATCAAAGTTACCCCTGATACACGACCTTGCAACATTTGCTCAACGTTACCCGTTGGTGCAATTTGCAAATCTGCCGCCTTAACGATCGAAGCTGCCGCTGTAGACTCCTTCTTGTTTGTTACTGAGTAACCTGTTACGATTACCTCGCTCAATTGACTTACATCTTCATCTAAAGAAACTGCGATAGAAGATTGAGATCCAACTGAAACAGATTTTGTTTTGTAACCTACTGCTGAAATAGTCAAGACAGCGTTACCCGATTTTACTGTAACCGTAAATGCACCATTAGCATCTGTAGTAGCTCCCGTGTTTGTTCCTTTTACAGCAACACTTACACCTGGAATACCTTCAGCGTTCGCATCCGTAACTTTACCAGTTACCTTACGATCCTGCGCAAATGACGAAAAACTCCCTAGCATCACAATCGCGAGCAATAAGAAGCTTCGAAGACTTTGGTAAAAATTGTTTTTCATAATACGTTTTAATTAGTTTTCTAAATAAGATTTAATAATTGTTAATCCAGTTTTTGTTACAATAATGGGTCTCCTTTCTTTTTAAGTTTGATAAATAGGTTAAAGATGTATAAGTTAAAATAGGTTTAAAAGTTCTTCTTAAAATAATACAATTAATAGGTTTAGAAGTTAATCTTCCATTTTATCGGAATCATACAATATCACAACTGTTCTATGCTGTTCCTAGCTTTCAAATATGTATAAACCGATGAACTCTTGCAAATATTTACTTGATATTTTTTCACTTTTTAAAGCAAAAATGTCATTTATCCCGCAAAATGGCTTTTTTAGCCCCTTAAATTATCATATTAATACATTAGAAAATTCAAAAATTCAACAAAATGGTTTGTAAACGATTACAAATCCTGCGACCAAATCGATTAATAGTCCTACAAACCGTCCATAACCTGCGCTTTGTCTAAAATTTACAATTGTCCAAAAAATCCAAATTGATTTCCCGATTTATCCCTAATTTTGGCTTATGTCAAATTTCGACCCCAAAAGCATACTTCCTAGCCTCCCAGATCAACCGGGTGTATATCGCTATTTTGACGAAAATGACACAATCATCTACATAGGCAAAGCCAAGAATCTCAAGAACCGTGTCAGTAGCTATTTTACGAGCATCCAAAACCACAATACAAAAACGAGACGGCTCGTCCAACAAATTCAAAAAATTGAATTCACAATCGTTCATTCGGAATTTGATGCACTCCTATTAGAGAATACGCTCATCAAGCAGTTTCAACCCAAATACAACATCCTGCTGCGTGATGACAAAACATATCCTTTCATTTGCTTGACAAATGAACACTTCCCTCGATTGATTACCCTGCGGCGAATCGACCATACGATGGGCACTTTTTTTGGCCCCTTCGCAAACCCAAAGGCGATGAATGGGCTACTCGAAATGGTGCACCAGCTTTACCCGATTCGAACTTGTTCCCTCGCGTTAAAACCTGCCAACATTGAACAAGGAAAATTCAAGGTCTGCCTCGAATACCACATCGGCAATTGCAAAGGACCTTGTGAAGGACTTCAAAACGAATCTGATTATCAGATATACATTGAACAGATCACCAACATTCTAAAAGGAAATTACCAAAAGCCCAAAAGTCTCTTTTTCGAACGCATGCAACAAGCCTCAGCACGCATGGCTTTCGAAGAAGCACAAGAATGGAAAGAGAAATGGGAACTGCTGGAAAACTTTCAAGCCAAATCAACAGTCGTTAACCCAGCGATTCATGATGTCGATGTTTTCACCATGGTCTCCGACGAGGCTTTAGCCTACATCAATTTCATGAAGGTGATCAATGGAACCATCCTGCAATCCCAAACTTGGGAAGTCAAGAAAAAACTGAATGAAGACGAATCGGATCTGCTAACCATGTTGATCTGGGAAAAAAGGGAGCAGTTCCACAGTGAGGCCAAAGAAATCTTGACCAACATTCCGATGGCCATCGAATTTCAAGGAGCCAAAAATACCATCCCTCAAATGGGTGATAAGAAAAAGCTCTTGGACATGTCACTTAAAAACGTGTTGTACTTCCGAAAAGAAAAAGCCGACCGCAAAGCCGCTGAAGAAAGTGGGGGTGACAGGAAAATGCGTGTCATGCTCAAATTGAAAAATGACTTACGCCTGACACAATTACCTAAACGCATTGAATGTTTCGATAACTCCAACCTACAAGGTACGAATCCCGTGTCGGCCATGGTATGTTTCATCCAAGCCCAAGCTGCGAAAAAAGAATATCGATTATTTACTCCAAGAACGGTAGAAGGTCCCGACGATTTCGCAACAATGCACGAAGTAATTACCCGCCGCTATACGCGCCTCCTAGAAGAAGAAGCAGAATTGCCCGACTTAATTATTGTCGACGGAGGGAAAGGCCAGCTAAGCGCTGCCTGTGATGCATTAAAAGCAATCGGACTTTACGGACAAATCCCAATCATCGGTATTGCCAAACGACTCGAAGAAATTTATTTCCCAGAAGACAGCTTACCTGTATATATAGACAAAAAATCAGAGTCGCTGAAATTGATTCAACAATTACGTGACGAAGCTCACCGATTTGGTATTACCGCCCATCGAAATAGACGAAGTAAAAACTTTTTGGTTAGTCAACTGGAAGAACTGGAAGGTATAGGTAAACTTACTGCGCAAAAGCTCTTGAAACATTTTGGTACGATTCGACAAATGTACGATGCGCCAGTAGAGGAATTAGAAAAGGTAGCAGGAAAAGCCAAAACGCCGATGCTAAGAAAACAGATTAAAATCTGGCTGGATGAAAAAGCCTAGTTTCGAGATTTAAATCGACCTAAATCAATGTGCTGAAATTGTCTGTAGGCCTGAATAACTAAAGCCAAAGCCACGGCCATTTCACAAACACCTACTACAAGCACGAAAATACCCAACAACAAACCTTGATTCGCCGCATCTTGACGCGAAAAAGCAATTAAATTCAAGTTGGCCGCATTAAGCATCAACTCAACCCCCATCAACACAAAAATGGCATTGCGCTTTAGAATCAACATACTAAAGCCGATGGCAAACAAAAACGCTCCCGCCCAAAGAAACAGAATTAACGGAATTTCATGCATCTTGCTTCGCGATAAAGGTGGCGCCGATCAAGGCAATCAATAAATAAATACCAACCAATTCAAATGGCATAGCGTAGTCGGTTAATAAAGAAATCCCAACAAAACTTAATTTGGAATTTGAATCAGCAATTTCCATTCCACCGAAATTTCCTCGAACTAAAATAAAGATCAAGCCAGCAAAAGTAGCTAAGCCTATGAACACAGGCCAAACGCGTGATGATTCCTCTGTCACCAAATTGTTTTGATCCTTATCCCCTCTACCCTTCTGGTTTGTCAACATGATTCCAAAGAGTATCAAGATTAATACGCCGCCCACATAAATCATTAAATGGGACACCGCCATGACATCTGCATAGGCCAACACGTAAAGACCTGCAAGCCCAAGCATCGTCATAAACATCGCCAATGCAGCATGTAAAATATTCTTTGTCCAAAGCATCACTAAGGCACTACCACAGGTTATGCAAGCCAAAGCCAAAAAAGCACATACAATAGGTGTCATTTCAGTTATGGATTATTGTTGGATTCTTCAGCGTCAGGCTTTGGGTTAGCTTTTGGCTTGAAACTCGGCTTAAAGGCTGGCTTCGGTTTGGACGTTGGGCTTTGGTCGCTGGACACTGGAACTTCAGAATTCGGACTAGCTGTCGACTGACTACTGACAACTGACGACTGACTACTGACCACTGACTCCGGACTAGCGACTTTCTTGAAACTCGGTTTAAAGGCTGGCTTCGGTTTGGACGTTGGACCATCGGACTCTGGACTTGCTGCATCCTGACCACCGACCGCTGACGACTGACTACTAACAACTGACTCCGGACTAGCCTTCTTGAAACTCGGTTTAAACGCAGGCTTGGGTTTAGACGTTGGACCATCGGACTCTGGACTTGCTGCATCCTGATCACCGACCACTGACGACTGACTAGCGACTTCCTTCATGGCTGCCTTCTCTGCCACAAACTGCTCATACAATTTTCGCTTCTCATCCGCCTCCTCAGCTGTCAAATTCGCAAAAGCAAAATTATGCTCTTTGACATCAAACACGGAGAAATCATATTCAGATGTCATGGTCAAACATTCCGTCGGGCAGACCGTCGTACACAAGCCGCAGAAACAACATTTTGACATATCAATGTCAAATTTGGCTGCATATAATCGAATGGGCGACCCATCGGATGCATGACCCACCAAACCCGTTGCTTTTATTGGCTCTATATCAATACAATCTACCGGGCAAACTTTAACGCATTTATCACAGACGATGCAATCGTCCATTTCGTTGTGCAACTGATAGCGGCCATTAACAGGTGTAGGGATCTGTAATGTCGGGTATTCCAATGTCACAATTCCTTCGGATTGCTGAAAATAGCCCGCATCTTGAATCTGATGTACAGTCCGTTGCTTACGAGCATCCCAAGCATGCTTCCAAGTCAAAGCCATTCCCTTGCGGGTGCTTTGAACCACCTCGAAAATTTCCTTGAAATAGTTAACTAGCGCTGACATCTTAAAAATAAATAGCTGGGAAAGACGATGGATCTGTCTCCCGCATCATCTCATACACGGTATCAACAACATTTTCGACATTCGGTTTTGAGAAATAATCCCCATCTGAACTATACGCAGGTCGATGTGGACGCGCTGCCAAACAACGTGCGGGACTGTCCAGCCACGTGAATGCACCTTGTTTATCCAAAACCTCTTGCATCATATACGCAGATGCGCCTCCAGGCATATCTTCATCCGCAAATAAGACACGCTGTGTCTTTTGAATCGATGTTAAAATATGATGATAGCGATCAAATGGCAATAATGTCTGAACGTCGATTACCTCCACGGATATGCCCATCTCGGCCAGCGCTTCTGCTGCCTCCATGACAATCCGACACATCGAACCATAGGTTACAATCGTTAAATCATTCCCCTCGCGCAATATTTCAGGTACGCCTAATGGCACAACAATCTCCTCTAAATTGGTCGGCATCGGCTCTTTTAACCGATAACCATTCAAGCACTCCACAACTAAGCCTGGATCATCACCAGCCAATAACGTGCGGTACATACCAGCAGCTTGAGTCATGTTACGCGGCACACAAAAGTGAACTCCGCGCAAGCCATTCAACAAAACAGCCATCGGACTACCCGAATGCCAAATACCCTCCAAACGATGCCCACGTGTACGTACGATCATCGGCGCCTTTTGCCCACCCGCCGTGCGGTAATGTAAACACGCCCAATCGTCAGATAGAATGGCGAATGGATAGAATATGTAATCTAAATATTGAATCTCAACAATGGGACGCAAACCACGCATCGAAGCACCTATCCCCTGCCCCACGATACTGATTTCTCGAATTCCAGTATCGGTTACCTTCAAGGGTCCAAACTTATCCTGTAAACCAGCTAAGGTTTGATTGACATCGCCAATCTTACCCACATCTTCTCCCAAAATAAATACCCGCGGATCCTCTAAGAATTTGGCAAAGCTTTTATTCAAAATCTCCCGACCGTCTACCAGGCTAGGCTCTTTTTCATAAGTCGCCTTTACCTCTTGAATCAATAGAGGACTATCCTTTGACTCACTCATTTGGTGAGAACTGAATCGTCGGTGATTTCGCGCCTCTAATTCGGCCAACCACTTGCGTAACAACTTAACGGCGGGCCCTTGAAAAAACCGAAACTCCCGCAATGCCTTTCGACCTGCACGAACTAGGTCACTGAAAATCGGATATTGCAATTCATTTAATTCAGCCAAAATTGGTTCTAATAAACCTGGCTCATTGGTCGAATCATATAGATTTTTAGCAATGCGCAAAAATGATTTTTTATCTACTTCAATCGCAGCCATGTAGGCCGCAAATGCTTCTTTCTGATACTTTCGAGCCAAAACTGTTGATTCCTCATCAATGGATTTCAACTCCTCTTGCGTAGCAAAACCTTTTGAAAGAATCCATGCATGAAAATGTAGATTGCAATCTGCTTCTTGTTCAAATTGAAGGCGATCTGCCGACTTATACCGTTCATGCGAACCCGATGCTGAATGGCCTTGTGGTTGCGTACATTCAATCACGTGAACTAAACACGGCACCATTTCTTCCCGTGCTAATTTGGCCGCTTTTTGATAGGCCGCAATTAAGCCTGGATAATCCCACGCGTTGACCTGGATAATCTCCAAACCTTTTTCCGTTTCCGTCCGCTGATATCCTGCTAAAGCCTTCGAAATAGATGATTTAGTTGTTTGGTATTCAATCGGAACCGAAATCCCATACCCATCATCCCAGACCGAGAAGACAATCGGTACTTGTAAAACACCTGCCGCATTAATACACTCCAAATACATCCCCTCCGAGGTAGAAGCATCTCCAATCGTAGTAAAACAAACCTCTTGCCCACCCTTCGAAAACAGGGCAGCATGCTCCGCTAAATCGGCCCGTTCCCGGTACAATTTAGAAGCATAGGCTATGCCCAATGAACGCGGAGCTTGGCCCGCGGTCGAAGATATTCCTGCAACTGAATTATAGCGTATTGTTTGATCCAACCATTCACCTGAGTCATCCAACCAGCGTGTAGCGTGGTGATTATTCATTTGCCGACCACCTGAATGCGGGTCGAATTGTATATCGGGATGCCCGTATAATTGAGCAAAATATTGTGGCCATGTTAAATCGCCTATCGCAACACCAATGGTTTGATCCCGGTAATAGCCTGAAACATAATCGCCTGCTTGCATCGAATTCGCTAATGCGAGCTGACACAATTCCTTTCCATCCCCATAAATACCAAATTTTGCTCTTCCTGAAAACACTTCCTTGCGAACTAGCAAGCTACAGGCTCTACTTAAAGCGGCCAAGCGGTAATCATCTAACACCTTGGCAGGATCAAATGAAATGTCAGGATCTGAAAAGATATAATGCAAAGCCAACGGTTTCCTGGTAAATTTAACATGTAAAAATACAACAAAATAATTGGCAGCCAAATAAGAGCGCGGCCATTTATTTCATAAAAACTCACGCTTTTCTTTTGCTGAATCTGCACATTGTTTTAGATTTGCTTCAGCAGTAAATCAAATAAATCATAACCATGAAGAAATTTTTAGGCGTGTTAGCGCTCATCATTGGATTCGCTTTCCAATCTAACGCTCAAGGGGCAATCAAATTCAAGTCGGAAAAACATGATTTCGGCAAAATCGTTGAAGGAACTCAAGCTACTTACAGCTTTGAATTCACAAATACAGGAAAAACGCCTGTAGTTATCTCAAATGTTCAGCCATCTTGTGGTTGTACTACCCCAGAATGGACTCGTGAGCCCATCATGCCAGGAAAAACAGGCAAGGTTACGGCTTCCTATAACTCAACTGGACGCCCAGGGAACTTCAATAAATCAATCACCGTTGTGAATAACGGGGAAGTTCAGCAAATCCAATTATTCATTCAAGGTACCGTTCAACCGAAAAAATAAGTTGGAATTTTAATCATAAAAAAGGGAGGTTCATCGAACCTCCCTTTTTTTTAGTCATGATTTAATAGCGCTTTGTTTCGAAGTCCATTAATCCAAGTTGCAATCTTCAAGACATCTCCCGCGGGCACATGGCTCATCGGAGCCATCTCCGTAGCATAATCAGGCCAGTTTTGCGGATTCGGCTTGTAAACCAAGGCCAATATCTGCTTATCGGTATAATTCCGTTTAGCGATATCTGCATACGAGGGACCTACTACTTTCGCCTCTTTGGCATGGCACGCTAAACACGTATGCTTTTTCAATAAGGCCATCGCTTCCGCATCTGAAATCACCGTTGATTTTTTAGTTGGCTTCACCGCAACGGCTTTCACCACCACGGCCTGCTCTAATCGATGTGTTGCTTGAACTACTAATTTTCCACCTGTAGGAATCTGATTCAGCGTGTAATAAGCTGTTTCATGCAACAAAGGTTCTCCTGCTTCGTTACGAATGCCTTCCAACTTAAATTCATGGATAAAATATTGACGAAGTCCTTCGATCACCAAACGGACTTTGCGTTTGTCAGCTGAAACTTCAACCGCCGAAATCTTTAAATTCTTCAACTCGATGATAGGACTTCCGTATTGGTGTTGGTATTTATAGATATACGAACGTAAAGCGTATGAGGCCGCTTTTTTAACCGAAGTAACATCAACCGCTTGTGTAAAGTTGATTTCAAATCCATCCGATTTCGCTTGAATATCCTGAATTTCAAAAGGAATTTGACCATTCCACAACAA
>JBDLUL010000016.1:0-7545 GCA_039805345.1 Bacteroidota bacterium
AAGCGTTATGCTTTGTTGGAAATCGATCCGGATACGGAAGCTTTGATTAAACGATCAGGTAAATAGACCTATTAAATTAATTTTAAATTAAACGAATATTATGTCACAAGTAATAAGCCAAGATGCTACTTTGGACGATATTATCTTCAAAGACAAAAACCGTGAATTCGGTGCTTTTGTTCTTCGGAAGACATATCCTAAAGTAATGAAGCGGTCGGTATTACTAGGCTCTGCACTCTTTGTCGGTGCTCTTCTAATCGCAGCTTTCTGGAAACAGTTGACTGCGGAATCAGAAGAAAAGACTGAGGTGACTGCTGAAGTAATGAAACTGGACAAGCCAGCTCCAACCAAGAAGGTTGAGTTGCCTCCACCGCCACCACCGCCACCACCCAAAGAAATTCCTAAGGTGACTACGACGAAATTCTTACCTCCAGAAATCAAGCATGACGAGGAAGTAACGAAGCCTGAGCCGCCACCTGAAGAGGTAAAAGGTAACACGGCATCGGAAACAGTGAAGGGTGAAACGGAAACGTATGAGCCACCAGTGGATCCTGATGCTAAAGGTGCCGAGCCAGTAGAGCCGCCTAAACCAGCTGAAGATGAAATCTTTACAGCGGTTGAGCAGCAAGCAGAATTCCCTGGAGGACCCCGTGCATTCGGATCCTTCTTGCAGAAAAACTTACGTTACCCATCTGCAGCACAACGTGCTAACGTGGGAGGTAAAGTATACGTTCAGTTCGTTGTGAACACAGACGGTACTATCCAAGACGTTACTGTTTTGAAATCTGTAGGTTTCGGTTGCGACGAAGAAGCCGTTCGTGTAATTAAATCGGTACCAAGATGGACTCCTGGTAAGCAATCAGGTCGCCCAGTGCGTTCTCGATTTACACAGCCGATCACGTTCGTGTTATCTGAGTAATTTTATTGAAAATTCATGTCAGACCTGCTAAATGTACATTTGGCAGGTCTGATTGTTTAAACTCTATTATGAAACGATCCATGGCCCTTTGGGTAAATATTTCTTTTCGCGTTTTTGTTGCATTCGCTTATACTTTGTTGGGGGCTTATGTGGCTTTTTGGTCTTCTTTTGACTTAGGAACTTGGAATGGTGTCTCCATTGTTTTATTGCTCGGAATCTTATTCATTCTCTACGGTTTGTTTCGGATTTGGCGAGCTTATTTGTATTTTCGGGAAGCTGATGAATCAAAAGAATATACTGAATATGAGGACTAATAATATCCTAGGTAGTTTACTCATGGCCGCTGTCATGATGAGCTGCGGTACTAATAAGTCGGAAGTGAAAGACGGTCCAACGACCGGGACGATTAGCCTTGGGGTGGATGAATCTTTCCAACGTGTCGTGGAGGCTGAGAAAGTTGCCTTTCGTGATAATTACCATTTTGCAAATATCAATTTGCAATTCAAGCCTGAGAATGAGGCAATCGCAGATTTGCTTAACGATAAGGTGCGTGGGGCTGTGGTTACACGTGAATTAACCGAGGCTGAGAAAGCCGTTTTCACGCGTGAAAAAATTACCTACCGTAGTTTTAAGTTTGCTGCTGATGGCATCGCTTTACTCGTGCATGCTAGCAACAAGGATACCTTAATTGGTTTAGACCAATTGAAAGCTTTGTTGGCAGGTAAACAAAAAACATGGAAATCGATTGGATCCTCACGTTCTGGGGATGTTGAATTGGTCGTTGATAAGGCTAATTCAAGTAACATTAAATTTTTGGTTGATTTATTCGGCTTAGGAAATAGTGGTTTAGCCGTTTCCGCAGCGGGTTCTAATAAGGACGTGATTGAATATGTTAAATCGCATCCAAATGCCATGGGAATCATTGGGTCCAATTGGATTAGTGATGGGGATAATCCAACTTCGCTTGGATTTATCCGTTCGGTTAATGTAATGTCGGTGGCTAAAGAATCGAGTTTACCTAAAGCTGAATTTTACCAACCGTTTGGATATAATTTGGCGTTGAAAAAGTATCCGCTTCGTCGGGAGGTTAAGATTATTTTAAAAGAATCTTACCTCGGATTAGGTACTGGATTTGTTAATTATGTTTGTGGAGACATGGGACAGCTGATTGTTTTAAAGTCTGGCTTGATTCCGTTGACCCGCCCTATCACGATTCGACAGTATCAAATCAGTCAATAAAGGCTAATTTGTGCCTTATATGCTTGACTTTTTTATAGAAATAGTAGTATATTTGTGATTCAGAATTTATTAAACTTTTAAAGTAATTAGTTGAATTATTTCAATGTTTACGCCTAAGAAAAATACTATTTAAACAAAATATTAACTTACAATGATGAAAATGAAATCGTGGCTTTTGGGAGTTGGTTTATTGTTGACCAATTTGGCTTTCGGGCAAACAATTCAAGATGGTTTGCATATGATGGATCGCCATCAGCCTAGTCGTGCAAAACAAGTTTTTGAGGGTTTAGTTGCTGCTCAGCCGACGGGTGAAAATTATTTCTATTTGGGATACTATTTCTTGAATCAACGTGATTGGGATAATGCTCGTAAGGCATTTGAAGCTGGTAAAGCTGCTGATCCTAAAAATTATTTGAACCAAGTAGGTTTGGCTTCGATTTTAGTTGGTCAAAATAAGGTTAATGAGGCTAAGCCAGAGTTTGATCGTATTCTTGCTGATACAAAAAATAAAAACATCGATGTCATGTTCCGTATCGCGGAAGCTTACTCCATGTATTATATTTTAGGGAAAGAAGATGCCTTCAATGCTTCTAACAATGATCCAGCAGAAGCAATTCGTTTAATTGATGCGATTCAAGATCGTATGATGAAGGATAAGAAATTGCCTACTGCAGAGCATTACATTGTTAAAGGTGATGCATTTTTGATTAAGAATGACGGGGGTAATGCCGTAACTGCTTATGAAAATGCTATTGCACAAGAGCCTCGTAACATCAAAGCGAAAGTTAAAATTGGAACGGTATACTTACGTGGTAAAAACTACAAAGAGACACAATCACGTTACAAAGAGGCAATCGATTTAGATTCAAACTATGCACCTGCATTACGTAAGTATGGTGAGTACTTGATCGTGGGTAGCCAATACAAAAATGCATCACGTTACTTCCGTCGTTATTTAGAGAAGGCTGAAGCAACTCCTCAAGTGACTTTAGAGACGGCTAAGTTATTGTTCTTATCAAAAGATTACGATGGAGCAATGAAATATACAGATGAGGCTGACAAGAAAGGTGTTCAAGATAATGATATTTACCGTATGCGTGGTTATTCAAACGTAGAGATGGGTAATTTCCAACAAGGTATTGATAACTTGGATGGCATGGTGAAGAAAGGTGTGAAGCCATACTTCATGGATGACTTGTATTTCGGTAAGGGATATCAAGGTTTAGGAAAAGATTCACTGGCTTTGCTTTATTTAGAGCGTGCTGCTCCTTTGGATACAAATAACAATGTTTATTCAATCATTCACGATGTGCGTTATAAGCAAAAACGTTATTCAGACGCAGCTGCTGCTGGTATGAATTCTATTCAATGGAAAGTGAAGAAAGCACAAACGGTTGGTTCTGGTGATTATTTCAAGGTCGCGATGGATTACTATTTGACATCTGCGTTCATTAGCAAATCCGATACGATTGCTCGTCCAGCGATGGCGATGCGTGCAGATTCCATGTTCGCTAAAGCCATTGAAATTAATGACAAATGGCCTCCATTCTACATTAACCGTGCTCGTACAAATAACTTGATTGATTATACCGGGACGAAATGGTTAGGTGCTCCTTTCTATGAGAAATTCTTAGCGGCAGTTGAAACACAACGTGCTGAGAAAGGTCAGTACAAGGAAGATAAGAATCAATTGTTTGAAGCATATAAGTTCTTGGGTGGTTATCATTTATCGGTAACGAAGGACGAAGCCAAAGTGAAAGAATTGTTCACGAAAGCACAAGAAATCAAACCGGATGATGTCGACATTAAAGCCTACTTTAATCCGACACCAGCTGCTGCACCTGCAGCACCAAAGAAATAAATAATTAAAGAAGCCCAGCAATGGGCTTCTTTTTTTTAAATATCTACATTATGGCTTACGCATTAATTACAGGAGCAAGTAAGGGCATCGGGAAAGAGATAGCGAATGAGCTAGCCATCAAAGGCTACGATTTATTACTCATCGCTCGCAACTCCTACGAACTTCAAATGGTCAAAGAAGAATTTGAGAAGAAATATGGGTTGAAAGTAGATTACCTCGTAGCTGATTTATCAGAACTCGGTTCAGTCGACCGGATCATTGCTTGGGTGGAAGAGAAACAAGTTGATTTACGAATCTTAGTGAATAATGCGGGGTATGGTTTAGTGGGTCAGTTCGAGCAATATGGTTTTG
Source organism: Bacteroidota bacterium (assembly GCA_039805345.1). Lineage (GTDB taxonomy): Bacteria > Bacteroidota > Bacteroidia > Cytophagales > Spirosomataceae > Aquirufa. Next base: position 4,371 of record JBDLUL010000016.1, read on the forward strand.
ATGATAATCAAAAGATGATGCAAGTGAACATGCATGCTTTGGTTGAAATGTGCCAAAAATTCTATCCGTACTTAGTAGGCAAAGGGCAAGCATACGTATTGAATATCGCAAGCTCGACGGCCTATCAGGCCATTCCAAACATGAGTTTATATGCTGCTACGAAAGTATTTGTGTTGAACTTCTCACGTGGTCTATACCATGAATGGAAGGCTAAAGGAATTTCGGTGACGGTTGTGAGTCCCGGTGCTACAACGACCAACTTCAATGATCGTGCGAACCTTCCGGAGAAGGCTCGTAAAGCAGCGGAGAAGGTTACGATGACCCCTGCAACTGTTGCTAAACTCGCCGTGGATGGAATGTTCGCAAAGAAAATAGAGGTGATTACGGGTATGGTTAATAAATTGGGTGCTTTTCTAGCTTGGGTCGCACCGAAAGCCATCAGTGAAAAGATTGCCAAAGGAATTTATGAATAAGTGGAAAGGCCAGCATCGCTGGCCTTTTTCATTAGTGGGGATGACAGGATTTGAACCTACGACCACACGCTCCACCCGACGTGTACTCAAGCGGATCGAGTTACATTCAAGGCGAATTAATCAAGAATTTTAGTTCAATCGGACACGATAAAAATTCGTTTTTCTCGCGACCATTGTCGGGCATAAAACTGTATCACATAACTCCCCGTTGGGATTTGTTGAAGGGTAAGTAAATGCACAGCTTGTGTGTCAACCATTTGCCATTGTTTAAGTAGCTTCCCTTGTAGACTATAAAGCACTACTTGTACGTCGGTTAAATCATCTTGAATCTCCACTTGGACCTGTTCCCCTCTATTGGGATTTGGATATACTCGGATACCCGGATCATCCGCTGAAATCCCAAAACTTGACACCTGAAATGGTGAATAACAATGAATGGGAGTAGAATCATTTAGTTCATATTTTTTGATTGCCCGAACTTGGAAAAATCCCGATTGTCTGATTTTGATTTGTGCTGTGGTGTCTCTTAGCCTTTGACCATCTAATTTCCATTCATATCTTGAAATAGGTTCTGAATTACTGGCTTGTATGAAATACATGCCGGAGCGTTTGAGTTTAGGCATCCAAGGGTTTTCTCGGGCAATGATTTGCAAGGGCAAGCTTGGTGGTGACCAACAACCATATTCATTTTGTGTTTTCAAGTAGATACTATCACTCGTTTTCACCACGATGGAATCGCTTTTTGCTTGCGTACTCCAGCGGTATTCAAAGGCTGGAGAAGCATATATCGTCACGGATTCACCTTGGCAAAACTGCCGATTTAGTGCATGAATATGTGGCTGAGGTTCCTCGGGGTAGTAATAGGTCTGTACCGATTCACTGGGTGGAGACCAACAGCCCAACGAATCTTGCCAAATCGCCACATAGATTTCTGGTTTGTGGGAATAAACCCATTGATTGGTTTCGTAGGTCGACCATTTGTACGCTAGTCCTTGATTATCTAGTGCGAGTAAGATTGAATCTCCCCGACAGAATCCGCCGTTGTTTTCTATACGTATCTGTGGTCTTGCGGGTGTCGGGTTAACAAGAAATTGTAGTGGTTTTGACGGAATAGACCAGCAAATGCCATCTTCAGATACCTGCGCATAAACCTGCATCTTACCTACTTGTTTAGCTTTCAAGTTGAATATCTTGGCTTTGTCGTATCCATTCCATAAGTTAAATGGATATAATTCAAGGGTATGAATGCTAATTGAATCACCCTCGCATATTTCTGTGGAAGCTGTGATTAAGGTTGGCACGGCGGGTTTGGGTCGCACATCGATGTAAATAGATTCACTTCGGTAGGAACATGAATTACGTTGAATAATGGCCTGATAATTTCCAGCGGATAGCGCTGCGTTAATCGCATTTTCCCCGACGAAGATATGCCCATTGTATTCCCAGCCGACCATGTAGGCTCCTGGAGGTAATTGAATACTTAAGCTTGTTTTATCGCCTTCGCAAACAAAGTTTTGGTAGTTGGTTTGAATTGGGATTTCGGGTGGAGTTAGTCCCGGTAGTAAAATGTCAAGCGGCTCGCTGATGCTTTCTGGGCATGTTATATGTAGTTCCATGTTTTCCGGAACATAGCTTTCAAAATAACTACTTACTTGTGTCGCCTGCCTGTTAATGGTAATTTCTGTGGCGAGATGACACCCATGTATATTTAAAGCATAGGTGCCCGACTCGCAGTTTTGGCGGAGTTGGTAACTCAGCTTAACATGAGGGAAGTTTTGTGTTGTTGTATCAGTAGGTGGAGGATTCACGATAGGAGGTGGGGTATTTGTACTATCAAAGGGGCTGCAAACAGCAAGTGAAAGCACTTGAACTTGAATAGCAGTTCGATCGCTTTCGCAACCATTGATTTTTTGGGAAACATATCGAGTCAAAAGACTGTTGGCAGGGGTAGTAGCGGTTGTCGTATAGTTGGTCGCGGTACTCAAGGGAGATGTGCCTGAGGAATTCAAATACCAAATGTTATTAACCCCGCCGGATGCTTTGAATGTAACCGAAAGTCCTGGGCATATTTCAGAGAGGGTACCTGCATTCTGAGGGGGATTGGGTTTCGGAAATGCTTGTGCTTGTACTCCAGTGGATTGTAGACTTTCGCATCCAGTGTTGATGCATGTCGCAAAATAGGTATGCGGGCTTTCATTTGGGAAAGTCACAAGTAATCTGGCGCCGTTTCCCACGGGATTGTGTCGGTCATCATACCATTGAGTTATATAAGGAGAACAGCCGGTTGCGTTGACCGGAAAGGCTTGATTGGTGCAGCCGGAATATAAATTTGCCGCATGTCGGGGAGTTGGGGTCGCTTTGATTTGTAAGGTGATTTCGGCCGAAGTTCGCGGGCATGTCAATGTTTGATTTAGATTTTGGGTGGAGCCTTCGTTATCATTATTCGGACTAACGTTGAAATCGACACGGATTTTGAATTTTTGCCCGTCAAGATTTGCCGTTGATTGGGTAATCTGCAGTTGATTTTGTTGGGTCCCACGGAATTGAATATCATCTATCATATCCACAAAAGCACCCCCATTGATTGAGCGCATCCATTGGTAATGGGTCGCTCCTTCGGTTTGAATGGATTCCAAAACTCCATTTCCGCGTTCGCAAATGGCAGGATTGAGGATGGAATTGATTTTTCGCAATTGGATACT
>JBDLUL010000017.1:0-9865 GCA_039805345.1 Bacteroidota bacterium
TCTCCGATTTACCTGCGAGTAAACCTAATCGAATTCCATCCGTTCCGGCCAATTTATCAAAAAAGGAGGCTGAAGTGAAAAATGACTCTTTTCGACCCGTTTTCTCGAACATGTCTATCAGATAAGTCAAACTAAACCCAAGATTACGCGTAGGCACTGTGCGTAAATCTTGACCATAGCACAATTGCCCCTTTAACGGTGGGTCCACGGCACCGGGCGTTGGAACAGGAGTAAAGGTATAATTACCTGCAACGGAATTAGGTGTTCCAATAACCTGAAATTGCGAATTAGTTCCTCGTCCCACACTCACGATGGTCGGTTCCAATAAACAAAGGGATGGATATAAACCTATCGACTGGTCATTGGGTAAATTAGGCGAAGGCGCAATAGTTACATGCACGACGCTATTGTGTGTATACGATGAAACGGGAATCACTTGTAGATCACATACAACTTGATTAGCTAGCCAACCTTCTCCGTTTAACATCTGCGCATACTCGCCCATCGTTAAGCCATGAACAACTGGAATCGCCGTTAAGCCTACGAAAGAAGCGAATCGCATTGGGTCTAAAACAGGTCCATCCACATAATGTCCATTGGGGTTCGGGCGATCCAAAACCAGTAATTTAACCTTGTTTTCCGCACAGGCCTCCTGCACATATAAAAGTGTCGAACTGTAGGTATAAAAACGTGTACCCACATCTTGTATATCAAATAGTACGACATCAATGCCTTTCAAATCCTCTGGCGTCGGTTTTTTATGCTTTCCATACAGAGAAACCAACGCTAAACCTGTTTTTGAATCCACTTCATTGTCTACATGTGCTCCCGCATCAGCTGTACCTCGAAAACCATGTTCAGGGGCGAAGATACGTTTCACTTGAACACCTAGTGCCAATAAACTATCGGCCAAATGCGTTTTTCCAATGACCGACGTATGATTCACCACCAAAGCAACTTGCTTACCCTTTAGCGTGTGTAGGTATTGCTCCGTATGATAAGCGCCAGGAATAATTTGACTATGAGCGATTTGGCTGATACCCAAAAACAATACGAGGATAAGTTTGTAGTTTCGAAGCAATCCCATTTTCTTTGCGCGTTGGTTTAGATTAACCAAATATCCGATAAAATTTAGAAATAAGAAACCGGTGAATTTCCCATTATTCATAGCTAGGCGAATTCGAAGCACGCAAGACACCTCTTTTTCCAAGACGGTGACCTACGTGGGCATTGGAACAATTGCCTTAGGTGCTGGGATTATCTTAATCGCCTTTTCGATTCTATTTGGGTTCAAAAAAGCCATTCTCAATAAGATGATTAGCCTTTCGGGTGATATCCGCATCAGTCAAATTTCGGCCAATCATTCGCTTTCGGAATCACCCATGACGCGGAATCTTGCCTGGGAAAAACGAATTAATTCCATCGACGGTGTCGACCACCTGCAAGCACATGTTCAAAAGCCCGGAATTATTGTGGGCAAAGAAAATATGTCGGGCGTCGTCATTAAAGGCATTGGCTCCGACATGCCTCAAACCCAAATTAAATCAAACATGCACGCAGGAAGTGCGAAAATCAATAAGCCACAAGATATTATCCTAAGCAAGAGTTTAGCAAAACAATTGAAAGTTAAATTAAACGAATCCCTGATTCTCTATTTTTTAAGTCAACCCGAACGACCGCGAAAAGTCCATGTGAGCGGAATCTATGAAACAGGGCTCGAAGAAATGGACAAATTGATGGTCCTCGCCGACAGGGACTGGGTTCAAAAAATGAATCAATGGACGGCCGATTCCATTGGAACATATGAAATACATCTGGCTAAACCTGTTTTGACTCAAACAATCTTGAATACATTGCCACCTGAGTGGAAATTAGAAACGAGTGAAGAATTGTATCCAGCACTTTACGATTGGATGAAAATGCTCGACCGAAACATCATCATTTTTATCTGCCTATTGATGCTTGTTGCTTGCTTTAACCTCATTGCGACACTTTGGGTACTCATCATGGAACGTGTACCCATGATTGGTCTTTTTAGTGCCCTAGGAGCTAGTTACAAACAAATTCGAAGCATTTTCTGGTGGAATGGATTCTTCATTTTACTTCGGGGCTTAGCTTTTGCGAACATATTCGCTGCGGGCTTTTGTTATTTTCAGGCAACGTACCAAATCATTCCCCTAGACCCTGAGAATTATTACATGGCGGCAGTACCCATCGAATGGGATGCCATCACCTGGATTTCAGTCAACGTAGGTACCATGTTGCTTGTGAGTTTGATGATTTACATCCCTACTCAATTAATTAAAAAACTAGAATTAAAAGATGCGATTAATTATAAAAATTAGCCTGTTATGCCTCGTGTATACGGCGAGCTGGGGTCAAGGAATTCGTTACCAAGTGGATTTACAACACATTCAACAAGATCGTGTCGCGGTGCAAGTATTCCTACCTGCTCAAAAAAGCAAAAGCATCGTTTTTTCATTTCCCAAACAAGTGCCAGGCACTTATTCGAATTACGATTTTGGCAGATACATACAAGACTTTAAAGCCATCAGTAAGGATGGAAAGAGCCTCCCTGTCAAACAAAAAAACATCAATCAATACCAGATTGAACAAGCTAATTTGCTTAGCCATTTGGAATACAAGGTTAATGATACCTGGGACAGTCCAGAAATTAAAGGCGAATATATCTTTGAGCCGGCAGGAACCAACATTCAAGCAGATTCTTTGATTGCCTTCAATGTCCATGGTTTTTTAGGCTATTTAGAAGGTCAGTCGGCATTACCCGTACAAGTTTCCATTGATCGACCTAACCATTTATATGGATCTACTTCATTAATGAATACGGGAAAAGGCACGCGCGATGTTTTTGCGAGTGCAAACTACCAAAGCCTCGTTGACTCACCCATTTTGTACAGTAAAGCGGATACGACAAGTATGCAATTTGGAGATACACAAATACTGGTATCGGTTTACTCACCTAACCATACCATTACCTCGGAACAAATCGCAGCTAATATCAAGCCCTTATTAATCGCACAACGCAATTATTTAGGCGGTAAATTTCCCGTAAAGCGCTACGCATTCATCATCGTGCTTTCAGACAATTTAAAAGGCGGGAGTTATGGTGCCTTAGAACATAGTCAATCCTCTTTTTACTATTTACCCGAAGGAACGATTGATCGATTAGGGCAAACCATTCGAGATGTCTGTGCGCATGAGTTTTTCCACATCATTACCCCACTGTCTGTCCATTCAGAGGAAATAGGAAATTTTGATTTCATCAATCCCAAAATGTCGGAACACCTTTGGCTATATGAAGGCCTAACCGAATATGCGGCACAGCACATGCAATTACAAGGTAAATTGATTGATAGCGATGCCTTCTTCCGCACCATCCAGGAAAAGAAAGAAACGATGGACATGCAATTCAAACAAGATGTTTCTTTTACAAACATGAGCAAGCAAGTTCTTGGTAAATACAAAGATCAATATGCCAACGTGTATCAAAAAGGAGCCTTGATCGGATTTGGATTAGATTTGACCTTACGCCAATTAAGTCAAGGCAAATGGAATAATCAACTGCTGCTGCAAGCTTTATCGAAAGAGTACGGACCAACCAAATCCTTCAAGGATGATCAACTTTTTGATAAAATCATCCAAATCACAAAACTGCCTGCATTGAAAGATTTTTTCAATGCCTATGTCGCAGGAACGCAAGCCTTACCCATCGAAACATGGTTACAAACATTAGGGTATACTTGGGATGCAAACCAACAAGAAGATGCAAAAACCTTAGGTTTTGATCCGCAAGGATTATCGATCAATTCAGAGACCAAACGGGCCATTATCCAAACAAATTCCGCGATTAATTCCTTAGGAAAATTGATGGGCATGCAAGCGAAGGATGAGCTTATTGCCATCAATGGTTTGCCAACGGACATTGAAAATTTCGTCAAGAACACCCAGAAAATCCTTCAAATCATTCAGGCTGGCGATACGCTGGCTTGGGATGTCGCTCGAAAAGGAGAAGATGGAAATTATCAAACGGTGCACTTGAAAGCACCTTATTTTGTGATTCAACAGGCTAGCCGACAGGCCATTCGACCTGTAAAAAATCCTAGCAAAGCGCAAATGGAGTTCCGTAACATTTGGATGCAATAAAAAATCCCCGGCGATTGCGCTGAGGATTCATTACGATTATTGAGGTGATTGCGCTTCGACGACCGCAATGGCGACCATGTTGACAATTTCCCGGACGCTAGCGCCTAATTGTAAAATATGGGTTGGTTTCCCAAGACCCAATAGAATTGGCCCGACGTACTCAATATCGGCCGCTTCCTTCAATAAATTATAGGCAATATTTGCTGCGGATAGATTTGGGAATATTAAGGTATTCGCCGTATCATTCCCTAGTGCAGCAAAAGGATAATTTTGTTGGCGCAACTCCTTATCAAATGCTAAGTGTGCCTGCATCTCTCCTTCGATAATCCAATCCGGATGTTTCTCTTGTAAGATTTGCGTGGCTTGACGCATTTTGATGGCATCCGCGCCATCGGCAGAACCAAAGTTGGAGTAACTCAACAACGCAATCCGTGGAATGATGTTAAAGCGTTTCACGGCTTTCGCGGTCAACTCCGTAATTTCCACGATATCCTCTACGGTAGGGTCGAAATTAACCGTCGTATCCGAGAAGAAAAGTGGTCCTTTTTGTGATAATAACAGGTACATCCCCGATACCTTCTTGACGCCTTTTTGCTTGCCAATAATCTGCAAGGCTGGTCGGATGGATTCCGGATAGTTTTTCGTTAAGCCTGAAATAACACCATCTGCACGGTTGGTCTCCAGCATCATGGCCGCAAAATAGTTACTCTTACGTACTTGTTTATTGGCCTCCCAGCGCGTCACGCCTCTTCGTTTACGTTTCTCGTAGAATAACTCCGCAAATTCAGCAACAAGATCAGCATTATCAGCATGTTTAAAATCCATGATTTCGGTGTCTCCTAAATCCAAATGGTTTTCATCACAAATCGCTTGGATCTTCACACGTGAACCTAATAAGATTGGTTTAGCAATCCCCTCATCAAGCACCTCACGAACCGCCTTCAATACCTTCAAATTCTCCGCATCCGCGAATAAAATACGTTTCGGTTTGCTCTTTGCGCGCTTCAGGATAAACTTCATGACTTGATTATCCAATCCTAAACGTTTGGCTAATTGCAATTCGTAGGCTTCCCAGTTACTAATCGGCTTGGTTGCGACACCTGATTCCATCGCTGCTTTGGCAACGGCCATAGACACGGTTGTAATTAAACGCGGATCTACGGGCTTAGGAATGATGTAATCAGGGCCAAAACTCAGGCTCTTTTCATTATAGGCCAAATTAACGATATCCGGAACAGGTTTTTTGGCAAGGCAGGCTAACGCTTTTGCGGCAGCCAATTTCATTTCATCGTTGATTTCCGTGGCTCTTACGTCCAATGCTCCTCGGAAAATGAAAGGAAATCCTAAGACATTATTGACCTGATTCGGGAAATCCGAACGACCCGTCGCCATGATGAGATCATCACGTACAGCTTTCGCTTCCTCATATCCGATCTCAGGCGTTGGATTCGCCATGGCAAAAACAATGGGCTGAGCAGCCATCGTGGCGACCATGTCAGGTTTTAAAATATTCCCTACCGATAAGCCTAGAAATACATCTGCGCCTTGCATGGCTTCGGCTAAGCTGACATTGTTACCTGCAGGACCTGCAAGCGGCGCTAGGTAAGGATTCAGATCCGTGCGGTCTTTCGATACTAAGCCATCTTTATCGAAAATGTAGAAATTCTCAATGCGAGCGCCTAATTTCAAGTAGAGCTTTAAACAGGAAATCGCAGCGGCACCTGCTCCCGATATGACAAAGCGAGCTTCTTCGATGTTTTTCCCTACGATCTCCAAGGCATTAATTAATGCCGCTGAAGAAATAATCGCGGTACCATGTTGGTCATCATGCATGATTGGAATCTTCAGACGCTTCTTCAGCTTATCTTCGATCTCAAAACACTCGGGACTCTTGATGTCTTCTAAATTAATCCCTCCGAACGTAGGCTCTAGGTTGACAACCGTCTCCACAAACTGATCGGGATCCGTACAGGCAAGTTCCAAATCAAATACATCGATGTCTGAAAACACTTTAAAAAGGACACCCTTCCCTTCCATAACCGGCTTACTCGCTTCAGGGCCAATGTTACCTAGGCCGAGCACGGCAGTACCGTTGGAAATCACACCAACCAAATTGCCTTTGGCTGTGTAATCGTATACTTTTTCAATATTGGCTGCAATCTCTAAACAGGGTTCCGCAACACCAGGTGAATAGGCAAGGGATAAATCCCGTTGGGTTGCTGTTGATTTCGTGGGTTTAACTTCGATTTTCCCCGGTTTCCCACCTGCGTGGTATTCGAGTGCGTCTTGTTTTAAAATGGATGAAGTGGGCATAAATTAATATAAATTAGGCTTCTGGTTGATGAAATTCTCCTTCGTGTTTGGCGAGCCATATCGTGGCTACCCCGTTTCCAATAAAATTGGTGATGGCGCGCGCTTCCGACATAAATCGGTCGACGCCCAATAATAAAGCAAGCCCCTCCAAAGGGATCACTTGCAAGGCACTTAGCGTAGACGCTAAGACGACAAAACCACTGCCTGTCACGCCGGCAGCGCCTTTGGAAGTCACCATCAAAACTCCGATGATGGTCAATAATTGTTCAAAATTCAACTGAATGCCATAGACCTGAGCTAAAAACAAGGTGGCCATGGACAAATAAATACTGGTCCCATCGAGGTTGAATGAATAGCCTGCTGGGACAACGAGTCCGACGACCGATTTGGAACACCCCATGCGTTCTAATTTTTTCATCAAGGAAGGCAAAGCCGCTTCTGAGGAAGAAGTTCCTAGAACGATCAACAATTCTTCTTTGATGTAATTTAGAAATGCCGTGATACGTTCGCCACAACTTCGCATGATAAGAGCCAAAACGACAAAAATAAAAATTCCCATCGTTGCATAGACAGATACCATCAGCTTAGCAAGCGGTAATAAGGAATGAATCCCAAATTTACCAATCGTAAAAGCCATACCGCCCAATGCCCCTAAGGGAGCTAAATACATGACTTTTTTCAAGCCCCAGAATACCCAATGTTCCGCCTGATGCATACCGGCAATCATGCGCGCTTTACCTCGGACAAAATTCAAAAAAGTGCCGAAAAACAAGGAAAATCCCAATACCTGAATGGTGAAATTTTCTTTTAAAAAGATCATCCAACTAAATGCAGCTGCCTTTTGCGTGAATTTCGAAATATCACCACCAGCAATTTCAGTTCTAATCACGCCTTCACCCGGAGCCAATAGATACGAAACACCTAATCCGATAATCAAAGCTAACGTCGTAACGACTTCAAAATACAGCAATGCTTTTCCACCTACGCGACCCACCTTTTTCAAATTGCCCATGTTGACAATCCCTAAACTGATTGTTAAGAAGATGATGGGATGTATAAATAGCTTAACCAAACTGATAAACACGCCTGAAAGGAGCTCACTCAAGGTCTTACCAATTGAAATTTCAGTACCTAAAAAAGAATACGCGATTTTATCAGTTAATACCGTTTGCAGGGCGAATTCAGGAAAAAAGTGGCCGATAATTACTCCGATGACTATAGACAATAGTACCCAAAATGTCAGATTGTGTGTAATATTTTTACCAATCATACGTTGAAGTGAGGATGTCCAACAAATGTAAGGAACAAAAAGGAGAAATTCGAGGTTTGCGATTGTAAGCTTATTTACCGAAATTTACAGACTCATTTTATTCCAATTTTTACCTATGTCAAATTCCATCAAGTGCCTAATTATAGGTTCGGGTCCAGCGGGTTACACTGCCGCAATTTACGCTTCACGTGCAGGTTTACAGCCTATCATGTATCAAGGGGGCCAACCAGGTGGCCAATTAACCACAACAACCGAGGTGGATAATTTCCCAGGATACCCCAATGGAATTGACGGCCCAGCGATGATGGTTGATTTAGAAAATCAAGCGAAGCGTTTTGGTACGGACGTACGTTACGGCATGGCAACAAAGGTAGATTTCACAAGCCAACCCAAGAAAGTTTGGATCGATGATACGACCGAGATCTTGGCTGATTCTGTCATTATTGCGACAGGTGCATCTGCCAAATGGTTAGGTTTAGAAGGGGAAACAACATTCAATGGCTTAGGCGTTTCGGCTTGTGCTGTGTGCGATGGATTCTTCTACCGCAACCAGACTGTGGCTGTTGTAGGAGCCGGCGATACAGCCGCTGAAGAAGCAAGTTATTTAGCAAATTTATGTACGCAGGTACACCTAATTGTACGTAGAGACCAAATGCGCGCCTCGTTAATTATGCAGGAACGCGTAAAAAATAATCCCAAGATTACGATTCACTGGAATTCAGAAACTGAAGAAATTCTAGGCGATGCGAATGGCGTAACGGGAATTCGCATTAAAAATAACGTTACCCAAGCAACAGAAGAAATTGCTTTGACTGGTTTCTTTGTGGCGATTGGCCACCAACCGAATACCGGCATTTTCAAAGGCCAATTGGACATGGATGCGCAAGAATACCTCATCACAGAAAAAGGAAGTTCACGTACAAATATCCCAGGCGTTTTCGCTTGCGGAGATGTACAAGATACCACCTACCGACAAGCTGTTACCGCAGCTGGAAGTGGCTGTATGGCAGCATTGGACGCCGAAAGATGGTTGGCGGCCAGCAATTTACACTAAAAAACACATATGAATTTTAGCAAAATCATTCTTGGCATTTGCTTGGTCTTTGCGACCCTGTCAACCTATGCCCAAGAAAAAAAGCTTTTCAAGAAAAATACCAAAATTGAGTCCAAGCCGAGCTCATCCTTGTATCAGGATAAGTCGGCAAAAAAGGATGATTTGGACGATTTACCACCCTTGACCTTTCGGACAGAAAGTGAAAGTACGGCAACAGCCCTTCAAGGGTCTGAAATGCAGGAGCGTAAATATGAACCCTTAAAAATCATCAATCCGACCATCAGTAATTTCGACACAACCTCCATCGACGAAGGCGAAGCATTGGTCGTGGAAATTGAAGAAGAAAATGCCCCGGTAGGATCCGAAGATTTTGTGTCAGTTGCCTCGTATTATTCGATTTGGGATACCAAAAGCATAGACCCCTATGACATCAATGCGAAAGAATTTGACGAACCTGTGGATTTGGAATTATACAATTTACCAGCAGGGCGTAATTGGGCACAACCCTTAGCCGTTGTGAAACAAACGAGTCCCTTCGGTCCGAGATGGGGGCGTTTGCATGCAGGAGTTGATTTAGATTTAGAAACAGGAAATCCAATATATGCCCCCTTTGATGGCATTGTTCGTGTGGTGAATTATGATGGTGGTGGCTATGGAAAATACATGGTATTACGCCACTATAATGGCTTAGAGACTTTATTTGGCCATATGTCCAAACAAGGATTGGAGCCGGGGACGTTTGTGAAAGCGGGAGATGAAATTGGCCTCGGTGGAAATACAGGCAGAAGTACCGGTTCTCACCTTCATTTTGAAACACGTTATGAAGGCAATCCTTTTAATCCCAATCAAGTCTACAATTTTGGAAGCGGCGAACCACTTTCAGATCATCTATTAATAACAGCACAGACCTTTAACATCCGTGCTTTATCGCTTCGCAACGAATACGGAAGTGCTGGAGAAAAAATCCGGAGCAGACGTAAGGTTTGGACCAAAGTACGCTCAGGAGATTCCTTGTATTCCATCGCACAGCGTGCGGGAATATCAGCGAGTAAATTAGCGCGCTT
>JBDLUL010000018.1:0-4180 GCA_039805345.1 Bacteroidota bacterium
GGGGCGATTAACATGGAATTAGCCAAGCCAGATACCTCGGAGGTTTATTTTTTAAATGCTTATGGGAATTCGCAAGGGCGTTTTGAGGTAAACCAACAAGCCGCGCATAAATTCAATGGGAAACTTTCGACGGCGTTGTTGACGCATTTTTCCCAACAAGCTACTCGGCTTGATGGGAATGGCGATGGCTTTATGGATTTGCCTTTATTTAATTTAATCAATGTTTTGAATCGCTGGAAGTATGCTACGGAACATTGGATGGTACAAGCAGGGGCTAGTTATCTAAAAGAAACCCGGATAGCGGGGCAAAATGGATTCGATGAACAACAGTCGAATCGCTACCTAGTATATGGTTTTGGAAGTAATACTGGCCGTTTCGAGGCATTTGCCAAAATAGCACGTTTGTTTCCTACGAAGCCATGGAAGGGAGTTGGTTTAATTTTGTCCACGAGCCAACATCAAAATGATGCCTATTTCGCTTTCAAACAATATGCCGGTTGGGAACAGAGTCTATTTGGAAATTTGATTTATCAATCCATGATTTCCAATACGAATCATACGTGGAAAGCTGGAACGAGTTTCTTGTATGATTCTTACCAGGAGCGTTACCTGGATTCTACGTATGCTCGGACCGAGTTAGTTCCTGGCTTTTTCGGTGAGTATACATTGACTGTTCCCAATAAATTCACGTTGGTGCTAGGAAATCGCATCGACTTTCATAACCAATTAGGAACGAAATGGGTGCCTCGCATGCATGCGAAATGGGATATAGCAACGAATTGGATTGCGCGCGCATCACTCGGTAAGGGCTGGCGACGCGTGAATCCTTTGGCGGAAAATATGGGTTTTTTAGCTAATAGTCGCTATTTACAGGTGGGCGAAGATGTAAACCCCTTGGAAGAGGCCTGGAATTACGGATTCACTTTAACGCATGATTTTAGCTTGGGAAGTCGGAAGGCAAATGTTGTTTTTGATTATTTTCAAACCGATTTTACACATCAATGGATTGTGGATATGGAAACTGCCCATGCTATCCGAATGTACTCCAGTCCAGGTGTTTCTTATGCCAAGAGTGCCCAAATTGAGTTCAATTACAGTCCAGCACCCCGTCTGGAATGGAAAACGGCCTATCGGTTTCAGGATGTTGCCTCGGATTATTGGGGCCAAAATGGGAGTTTGAGAAGATTGACTAAACCTTTCTTAAATCGGGATCGTGTACTTGTTAATTTGGCATATGCTACGAAATACGATATCTGGAAGTTTGATTTGACTTGGCAATGGAGTGGAGCGCGTCGAATACCCAATGCCTATGTACATACTGTCGATGCTCCAGAAGTTCGAACTCCAGCCTTTTCAATGGTTTATGGTCAAGTAACTCGCCAATTTAAACATTGGGAAATGTATGTCGGAGTAGAAAATCTTTTTAATTTTACACAGCCTAATCCCATCATGGGCGCAGCGGATCCATTTGCACTTGGATTTGATGCGACGATGGTTTGGGGGCCCGTTGCTGGCCGTATGGTTTACACAGGATTACGTTATAAAATCAACTAAATAATCACATTATGAAAAAGTTCATCTTAGTATCCGGAATGGTTTTTGCAATGTTTGGAACATTTGCACAGACGCAAGCGTCTAAAAAGACTAAAACAGAAGATAAAAAGGAGGTTTATCAATGTCCGATGAAGTGCGAAGGAACAAAAACCTATACTAAAAAAGGGAAATGTCCAGCTTGTACGATGGATTTAAAAGTTGTCAAAAAATAGTTTAGCCTCCCTAGGTTGAAGCCTGGGGTTAAAAATATTCGGATGAAACATATATTATTATTTCTGCTCCTGCCATTTGGATTATTGGCGGGACCTTCACAAAGTGTAAAGATTAAAACATCTGCGATTTGTGAGATGTGCAAGGAACGTATCGAGAAGAATTTGGCCTTAACGAAAGGTGTGGAGAAGGCTGAATTGAATCTCGAAGATCAATCAAATATCACTGTGGTGTATAATCCAGATAAAATTGATGTTGCGAAAATCAAGTTGGTCATCGCTGAAACTGGTTATGATGCCGATGAAGTCAAGGCATTAAAAAAGAGTTTCGACAAGCTTCCAAATTGTTGCAAAAAGTAGCAAAAAAGGCCATCCTCAGATGGCCTTTTTTTATTTCTTCATACTCAAAGCGATGCGCTTGCGAGCCTCGTCTACTTCAGTCACAGTCACCATGACCTTCTGAGCTACTTTCACGATTTCGTTGGGGTCTTTGACGAATTTATCGGCCAACTGGCTTACGTGGACCAATCCGTCCTGGTGCACGCCAATATCCACAAAGGCTCCAAAGTTGGTTATGTTGGTCACAATACCTGGCAATTTCATGCCGATACGTAAGTCCTTGATTTCATTCACGCCTTCTGTGAATTCAAATGCCTCGAATTGTTCACGTGGGTCACGACCGGGTTTCGCTAATTCAGCCAAGATGTCCGTTAGCGTAGGCATACCCACCTCAGAAGTTACATATTTCTGTAATTGAATTTGCTTGCGCAGGGATTCATTGGCCAATAAGTCGGCTACCTTACAATTCAAATCCTTCGCCATTTTTTCCACGATGTCATAGCGCTCGGGATGAACGGCACTGGCATCTAATGGATTTTTGGCATGGCGAATGCGTAAGAAAGCTGCGGCTTGCTCGTAGGCCTTTTCACCTAAGCGGGCTACTTTTTTTAAATCGGATCGTTTAATGAACGGTCCGTTTTTCGTGCGGTAGTCAATGATGTTTTGAGCTAATTGAGGACCTAGCCCTGAAACGTAAGATAGGATTTGCTTCGAAGCGGTATTCAGTTCGACGCCTACCGAGTTTACGCAAGAGATGACAGTGTCGTCCAAAGAAGCTTGTAATTTCTTCTGATCTACGTCGTGTTGGTATTGTCCCACGCCAATTGACTTCGGATCAATTTTGACCAATTCTGCAAGCGGATCCATGAGTCGGCGACCAATCGATACGGCTCCACGAACCGTAATGTCTTTATCGGGGAATTCGTCTCGGGCAGCTTCTGAAGCTGAATAGATGGAAGCACCACTTTCATTGACCATGATGATGGTTACACCCTCAAGTTTCAAATTTCGGACAAAGGATTCCGTTTCACGACCCGCCGTTCCGTTGCCAATCGCGATGGCTTGAACTTTGTGTTTCTTCACCCAAGCGCTGATGGTATGCGCCGCTTCTTGTGCTTGTCCAGGACCTGTATGAGGGAATACTGCTGTGTTGTCTAGAAGGGTGCCTTGTTCGTCCAAGCATACCACTTTACAGCCGGTACGGAATCCTGGGTCGAGTGCAAGTACACGTTTTTGACCTAGAGGAGCTGCCAAAAGTAATTGGCGAATGTTTTCAGCAAAGACGCGAATCGCTTCCTCGTCGGCACGTTTTTTTGCTTCTGCCCGCATTTCATTTTCCATGGCAGGCAAGAGCAAGCGTTTATAGCCGTCTTGGATAGCTAGTGTTACTTGTCGGGCACAGGCATTATTCCCCTTGATGAATCGACGGTCAAGTTTATCAAGTACGTCTTGATCTGGGCCTGCGAGGTTCAAGTTCAATATCCCCTCATTTTCGCCTCTAAATAGGGCCAAAACGCGGTGGGAAGGTGCTTGGGCGAGTGATTCGGACCAATCGAAATAATCTTTGTATTTGATTCCGGCTTCTTGTTTGCCTTTGGCTACGGTGGATTTGACGGTGGTTTTGCGTGAAAACAGTTGGCGAGCTTCTTCGCGTGCTTCGGCTGTTTCCATCATTTCTTCTGCCAAAATATCGCGTGCGCCGGCAAGTGCTTCTTCGGTATCATCTAAGAACTCGGCTGCTAAAACTTCGGGGTCGAGCATGCGTTGTTCGAATAGTTTATCTGCCAAAGTTTGTAGTCCTTTTTCTCGTGCAGCCATGGCGCGTGTTTTGCGCTTGGGTTTGTAGGGAAGGTAGATGTCCTCGAGTTTGGCGAGGGTTTCGGCCCCTCGCACAGCTTTTTCGAGTTCGGGACTTAATTTATCTAATTCTTTGAGTGATTTTAGAATAGCCTCTCTGCGTTTTTCTAATTCGACAAATTGGTCACGTAAGTCGCGTATTTGAGCAACTTGTACTTCGTCTAGGCTTCCCGTCGCTTCTTTTCGATAGCGAGAAATAAAGGGGATTGTCGCGCCTTCGT
>JBDLUL010000019.1:0-12931 GCA_039805345.1 Bacteroidota bacterium
AGCACAAGAAAAAGAGTGCTAAAAAGATGTTTGACCTGTTTAATGAACTAAGGTAGTACAACAGGATAAACGATGTGAAGATGCCGAACACGGGCGCAAGTATTTCCAAAGGGCAAAGTTAGTTGGAAACAAGTTAAGAAATTTGTACTGATTTGTCATGTTACTTAGGCGTTAAGCTTTGGCAAACCTGAGGAGGATTGCCAAAGCTATGTGCTAGTTAAGTAATTGGCTGGGAATCAAACTGATAATTTTGTCCAATTCAATGATAATTGTCGTTGGAGGGCTCTTGATGTCCTTTGCTACCCTTACCTTTGGCAAACCTAAAGAGGATTGCCAAAGGTTAAGCGGGAGCTATCGCAAAACAGCTGAACTTTTCAAATCCAATCCAATCCACCTGCCACAAAGCACCTTGCAAGGAGCTAATCACCACAAAGTCGGTCGTTTCCTGATCTTTGTATTCCAAGCCTTTCGCCACAATGATGTCCGTGAAATGTTCCAGGTCATTCCAATTCATGCAGCCAAAACGGATTAATTCCTCGTCTTCACGCAGTGATTGATTCGGAAGGTCTTTCTTGAATTGTTCGACGCCTCCCAGGTATTTTGACGCCAAGGTACTTTTGCGTACCACTAAATTGATAAATTCGAGTTCGATTGCCATGAGGCAAAATTAGTCAGGTTTTGAATACCTTTGTCAGCGATTGGTTTTGGTAAATTGTCATTTTGGATTTGTTGTAGTGTGTTGTTAGTCAATGATTTGGATCGCTAGGTTGTGTGTAAATCAGCTTAAAAGTGTCACTCTATTTTTGGCTAGCTAACCCGTTTCAGGTAAGGATTTTGCAGCTTTGCACCTCGCTAAAAATAATCCATGAACACTGTATCGGAACGTATCAAAAAACACTTTGAGGGGGACATCCACATCTTATTAATTGTCATTTTTTTGAGCATCATTGGGGTGGTAATCCAATTTTCCGCCAAAGGGCGTTTGACCATGGATGGACCGCTTGCACCCTTGCAGCATCTATTTAAATCGCTGCTTATTTTGGTCGGCGGATTTTACGCGATGGGGGTTTTTTCACGCAGGGATTATTTGAAATCCACAAAATACGTGGACATGGCGCTCTATGGGTCCTGGTTGTTGATTGGATTGGCGTATGTCTATGGAAGAGAGGCGGGAGGAGCCAGCCGCTGGTTGCAGGTAGGTCCATTGAGTTTTATGCCTTCTGATATGGCTAAGTTGTGTTTGACCATTTCCTTGTCGAAGATGTTTGCTGCCCGACAAGCCGATCCGGATGCCTATAATCCATCCGTGCTTATTGCTATTTGCCTGAAGATTGGTGGAACTTGTTTTCTGATTTTCTTGTCCAACTTTTCTACAAGTGTCATCGTTTTTGGTACCTCAATCGTTTTAATGATTTTTGGGCGCGTTCCATGGAAAACAATCACGTTGGTCTTTAGTATTTTTGCCATTCTTGCTGTGACGCTGATTTTTTCAGGGGTGGGCCAAAGGTCTGCGACCATTATTAATCGCGTGGAAGTCTATATGAATCGGATGATGGGCCGACAAACCAAAGAGGAAATTGAAATCGCCGATCAAGGGTCGAATTTTCAATTAAAACAAAGCCTTTATGCCATTGCTTCGGGTGGAATGCAGCCCAAAGGGCCTGGTAATAGCCAGTTTCGGTTTCATTTATCGCAGGCCGAATCCGATTTTGTCTATGCAATCATTGTGGAGGAATGGGGGATTGTTGCAGGTATTTTGCTGCCTGCTATGTTTATGTGGTTGTTTTGGCGCGGAGCACTGGCCATTAGCTACAGTGCCAAACCGCTCGGAGGACTAATGTCGGCCGGACTTACATTCTCCATCGTTAGCCAGGCCTTTTTAAACATGTTTGTTGCCGTGGGAGCTATTCCGGTGACAGGCCAACCGATACCCTTGGTTTCTGCAGGTGGGACCTCCTTAATCTTTACGATGATTAGTATCGGCTATATTCTTTCTGTAACGCGGGACAAAGAAAAAACAAAACTCGCCCGCTCTTAAGCTTTGGCAATCCTCCTCAGGTTTGCCAAAGCTAGTTTTTTATGCGGAAATTGAAATGGACCTAACTGATTATTAAAATCAATTGACTGATAATCTGATTCAAGGCCGGAAAAGTCTCCTTCAAAACTACTACCTTTGGCAAACCTGAGGAGGATTGCCAAAGGTTAAGAGAGAAGAGGAACTCAACACATTGAAATACATCGTCTTTTTCGTATTGTTTATCAGCGGCTCGGTTGCCGCGCAAAGCCCCATCGATTCCTTGATGCAGCAAGCGGAATCCTTAGGTCTTCACGCAAAGGATTACCATTACGCAGTGAATGACACCAATGCGGCTAAAAAAGCAGTCCAACAATTCATGCTGGATCTGAAATTTGGCAAACAACCCCAATTACGCTTTCAAGGCTATGATTTTGCACTTCCCTTTGAAGCCTATAAAATTCGCTACGGCCAACTCTGGAATTCACCTAAGATTAAAGAATTAGCTAATCGTCTAATTAATGAAGATAATGAAGTGCGAAAAATCCTTCATGTATTAAAAGATTCCTCCCATTACAGCCCCGAGAAAAAACAATTACTCGCGAAGGCGGCCAATGAATACCGTTGGCTCATCGCAGCTCGGACCAACCGTTCCTTGGTTTTGGTCAACATACCCTCCACCCAGCTCAAAGCCTTTGAATCACACAAGCAAGTCTTGCAAATGCGTGTGGTACTAGGTAAGCCATCACGGCCGAGTAAAACGCTTTCGAGTAGATTGAAGAATTTGATTATCACCCCGCATTGGAGTGTGCCACGTAGCATTTCCATCGAAGAGCTCGTGCCTGAAATACGGAAAAACATCCGCTATTTTTATGCGAGCCATTTGGAGATATTTGACCAGCATAATCGGAAGGTTGATCCCGAGAAGGTTCCTTGGCACCGTCTGAATGCGAATTATTTCCCTTATTCGATGCGTCAGCGCACAGGCAAATGGAATACGCTAGGTATCATGAAAATTCAATTTGATAATCCTTTCAAGATGTACCTCCATGACACATCTGAAAAGAAATTGTTTGCCCGGGAAAAACGCTTCTATAGCCACAGCTGCATCCGCTTGGAAAAACCCTTAAACTTGGGTTCATGGTTGCTAAAGCCTAATTCGAGCGCGATCGATACACTCGATGCGCAAGCCGCCTATTCAGATAAAGCTCCGCAGTACCTAAGCATCAAACGAAACATTCCGCTTGTGATTTGGTATAGCCAGGTTGATTTTGACGAAAATGGCCAACTGAAATTTTATCCAAATATCTACAAACGTTAGATTTTATAGTATTGCTCCCAACCCTTTCTTGGTGCAGGTCCTACGAGCAATTGATTCGCTAATTTATTGTTGGTAATTAATTTCGTATTCCGATCAAATTCCAAACGTGCGTTCAGTTTCTGTGCCAAAACCCCCAAAGAGAATACCTGGCTCAACGGTCCTGCAATGGCAAAAGGCGACCGGGTTTTCTCTTGTCCCATACAGGCCTTTAAGAAATTTGCATAATGGTTCGAAGGGCTCTTTGGAACATCTGGTAAATTCAAATCCTTGCCTGCATCGCCTAAAATGGATAATGTTGATCCGTGCGATCCACCTTTGAAGGTCAAATCTTTGCTGTAAATAATCTTACCCGGATTCAATTTCGCGGGTTGGATTTTACCATTCCCAGCAGGTGGGATATTGGGATCTAATTCCGATGTGCCATAATTGGCCGGTACCGGTGGTATGTTGTTTACGCCATCATACCACGTAATATCCATCGCAGGCATATTTTTGCGCGATGGGAATTTAAATTGAATGGTCGATGACATCGGGTAAAAGAAGTCATTGTGGCCATCTGCACGCAACATATTAATTTCAGTAGGTAAACCTAAATCCAAAAATTCATGTGCAGTGTCCATGATATGTGCTCCCCAGTCTCCCAAAGCGCCTAAACCATAATCGAACCAGCAACGCCATTGTCCATTGACAAAATCTTTTTGGTAATCATGGGCAGGTGAAACGACGCCTTGCCAAATGTCCCAATCCAAAGTGCTCGGAATCGCTTCCGCCGCAGGGAATTTTTTGATGTTGGGATCCCAGCTATGCCAGCGGCGTGGAGAATTCATGTGGGCTGTCATCGATGTCACATCTTTGATGATGCCCGCTTCTTTCCACGCCTTAAATTGGAAATAATTAGCTTCCGAGTGACCTTGATTTCCCATTTGGGTAACCAAATTGGGGTGTTTGCGTGCCGCAGCCATCATTAATTCAACTTCATGAAAGGTACGAGCCATTGGTTTCTCCACAAACACGTGTTTGCCCATGCTCAAGGCCATCATCGTAATCGGGAAGTGGGAGTGATCCGGAACGCCGATCGACACGGCTTCGAATTGATTGCCCATTTTGTCAAACAATTGACGGAAATCTTGAAAACGCGGAACATCCGGGAATTTTTCCAAAACCTTTAAGGTTTGGGGTGCTCCCATGTCTACATCGCAAAGTGCGACAATATTACAAAGACCAGTATTGTACAAGGACATGACATCCAATCCCCCTTGGTTTCCTATTCCAATGCAGGCCAAATTGACTTTATCGCCCGAATTTTTGGAGATGAAAGCGGGAAATGCCGCCGCTGATGTTAACAATGCCGCATTCTTTAGGAAGGTTCTGCGGGAAGATTCATGTACTTGACTCATAGCTTATTATCGGTTTATAACAGCTAAAGGCCCAATGAATCAAAATTTACTTGAATTAAATTTCAATCGAACAACGCTCTTCAGCACATTGAATTTTCATGTCAGCTAAGCCTAAATCAGATTTCAAAATTTCGCGTTTCTCTTGCGACAATTTGCGAATAATCTTGCCCTCACAAAAACGTCGTACTTGGGTTTCGGTTGTTAATTTCAGGCCCGGAACTTCTGTTAGATTCCCTTGCTCATCTTTGGCAGCCATCGTAAAATAACATGAGTTGGTATGTCGGACGATGCCATCCCGCGGATTAAAGGATTCAACCCGCATGCCTACGATCATGGTGGTGCGACCCACGTAATTTACGGACGCCTTGATTTCCACCAAATCACCCACTTCCACCGGACTTTTGAATTCGACCCCTTCCACCGAAACGGTCACACAATATTGATGACTATGTTTTGACGCACAGATATAAGCTACTTTATCCAATAAGGATAAAATGATTCCTCCGTGAACCTTTCCGCCAAAATTGGCATAAGAGGGAATCATTAATTCGGTATAGGTCGTCTCGGAATCTTGAACTTCTTTGTAGTTCATGGGGAAAATTTTGATGGATAAATGCTTTTAATACTCTGCAAGACTTTGTTTCTTGCTATTTCAATTTTAAAGATAGCCTATTAAATCATGAAAAGAAGAACATTTTTAGCTGCAACGCCACTATTAGGTGTTGTAGGTTCCCAAACTTCCGCCGAGAAACCTTTATTACATCATGTGTTTTTCTGGTTGAATAATCCCAATTCAGAAGCGGATAAAAAACAATTAATCGCCGGATTGAAAACCTTGAAAGGAATCCCAACAATCAAGCAGATTCATATTGGTACGCTCGCTTCTACCGAAAAACGGGATGTCGTAGATACCTCTTGGGATGTTTCGGAGTTGATGTTTTTTGATGACGAGGCTGGCCAAAAAGTTTATCAAGACCATCCAATCCACTTGGAATTCGTGAAGAATAATGCCCATTTATGGAAGAAGGTGATCGTTTACGATTCTATTAACGTATAGCCGGGGTAAACGCTGCCGGGGTCTTCAGACCCCGGCAGCGTTAGTAAACGGCCGACTATATGAAATCGTATATCTGTTTCTTGATAATTACACGAAATCTTCGCGCATTGGGGTGAAAACATCGACTAATTCACCTTTTTCGATACATACTGTGCCATGAATAAGCCCTGAGGGAACAAAAAAGACATCCCCCGCACAAAGGCGTTGCACAACTCCATCGATGGTCATATCAAAAACTCCTTTAGCAACATAAGATGTTTGGGTATGCGGATGCTGGTGCAAATCGCCCACGGCTCCCGCTTCAAATGCTACTTTGACAATCATCATGCCGGCATCGTAGGCCATCACCTTTCGTTTGATTCCGTCACCTAATTCAGTCCATTCGATATCTTGATCTTGTATCAGTGTTTTCATGCATTAATTATTTAGCGAACCTGCCACAATCCATGACTTGACTTGATCTATTTCACACGTACTCAATGTAACACTCGCCGAGGGCATCGGTTTATAGCCTGTTTGATGCACAATCGAACCGTATAATTGACCATTTGCCGCATATTTCTGCACATTTGCATGGGTCGTCAAATCAATGCTCCCCGATGGGCGTGTTCCACTGTGGCAACCCGTACAATTTGTTGCCAAGAGCGGTTGGATCACATTTTTGAAACTGACATTTGTCGTCACACAATTACTCGCGGAAGCATCACATGAATTGTTTTTCGCTCCTTGCTTAATCCATGTTAACACATTGTTAATGTTTTCTGTCGAAAGTGGTCCTGCCGGCGGCATCCGGTCTTCACCCGTTTCAATGAGCGATTTGTATAAATCACTCGAAGCGGGATTACTCACCTTAACTTCGCGCAGGATGTTGGCATAATCCGTCAAGATAACCCCATCTTTCTTTGAAATAGCATCGTGGCAACCGCTCATCGCACAGTTGGAGACCAACAAGGGTAATATCTTTTGTTTGAAATAAACCGTATCGGGGCTGCAATTAACAACGATGGGAGGTTTAATGACTGGCACATCGACAATCGGATTAACGGGATTCGCTGGATTAAGATCCACGAATATATTCCCGCTTGGTGCAGCACCTCGTATCCATTTTCGAACAATCGTGATGTCGCAGGTGCTTAATTTACTCGTCGCGGACGGCATCGGTTTGTAGCCTATGGCATGCGTGATGGATCCATAAAGTTTCCCATTTTTCACATAGGTTTGGATATTTGCGTAGGTTGAAAGATCCACACCAGCCGATGGATTGCTCGTGTTATGGCAAGAAACGCATTGGGTATTTAAGATGGGCCAAACGGACTTGTCAAACGATATTGCCATCGTATCACAAGTACTGTTTGTGCTAGGTACTTCCACTGCGACCGAATCCACTTTACCCCCTTCTGGAATAATGTTGATGTTTTTGTCCTCTAGACATGCCCAGAGCGAGAGTCCCAGTAGTAATATGAATAATCGTTTCATCTAGCGAATGTTATACTGAAAGGAGCCTTTTACCTTCACTACTTCCGCAATTTTGGCAAAGACAATTTTAGGAATATCAATTTTGTATTCATCCAATTTGATATCAAATTGACAATGCATGTTCAATGTTTTGCCCGTTGAAACGATGGTGCCCTTTAACTCTACCGGCCTTGAAACGCCATGTATCGTAGCGGTTCCAGCTGCTGTAACGGCATAAGTTCCCGCAACGCGTAAGTCTATCGCTTCTTTTATTTTTCCTTTGAACGTCGAGGATGGAAATTTATCGGTTTCCAAATAATTCTCGTTAAAATGCTCTTGCATCAACTTATTGGGAAAAATGAAATTTGTCACGCGCATTTGAACAGCTACTTCATTCGTTGCGGAATTAATAATGCTTCCCACTTGCTTGTTGACAGCATCGATATCCTCCATGGGTGTCTTGGAAAAAAAGGATACTTCACCCGTTTGGGTTGCGAATAATTGGGCCTTTGCTGATAAACCTACCAGGCAAAGTGCTATGATGAAAAGATTGCGCATTATTTTTTGATTTTGGGCTCGAAACTAAAGGTTCTCGCCATGTTGAAGCCATAAAAAAGATCCCCGTTTTGCCAGGTACCGATCGTTTGGCCGATAAAATGTTTTTCAATCATGCCACGGGAATTAGTCACATGTAGCTGGAACACGTGCCCACCGGTTTCAATGTCGAAACCAATCGCCAATGAATTATGGTAAGGGTATTTTTGGCCCGAAGCTTCTTCGTATTCGTCTTTTTCGATCAGGTTATAATAATATTCCGCCGATAGACTCAAACGATTACTTAACTTATATCGCCCCCCAAACCCCATCGCAGCTTGTGTGTTTTCCATGTACACATTCTCCGCCAAATTATTATGGAAGACGGTAGGCATCACTTGTAAGGATAATTTGTCCGAAAACTTACGGGCAATCAATACCTGGCCCATAAATGTCTGCCGCTGTAAATTATTGTTGAAGCGCATCACCGTCCCCGACTCCATCGTATAACCCGTTTTCATGGTATTACTCGCGATGCTCCCATAAGCCGTCACCGTCACGGGCATCTTGTTGGATTGACGAATCACTTTGTATTTCACATAGCTATCGTAGGTTTTTTCGATGGTAGACCGACCTGCCCCCACAAGCAAGCGATCCGTCAGCGCATATTCCAAACCGAGTCGAATCCGTGCCTCATCTAATCCCAAAAAATTATCAATAAAGCCCGAATTAATTGCCCCAAAGCGATGTGAAATCCAGAAATTGAGATGCTGTTTGGCAATCGTCTCCACCGTTTGACCATTAATCAAGCGGGATCCTTTAAACGTGGCTAGGCTGTAATTGGTTTGTTTAGCATCTTCTTTTTCCAGCATGGCCATCAGGTCATCTTGTGCATGCAGCTGGATAGATCCTAAAAAAAATACGAATGCTATATATATGTTACGCATATACCCGGAGTGTTGTGCCCGTTAGAGCGGTTTGATAAGTCGTTAATGCCTTACTTGTTACGGATAATGCAGTACCCGTTGTACTGAAGGTCGCTCCATGCGCATTGCAATAAAATTTACTTCCATTGTAAATGACCTGTGCTTTTCCCTCGTGCGTACAAATTTGGGTAACAGCGGCAAAACTTGTGGACGAAACACGCGCAATGACTATCTGATTGTAAATGACATATTTGCCTACGGTGTTCAACGCCGCATACGATGCGTTTGAAAGATCTAGGCTAAAATCAACCGCGGATGCAGGCGTTAAGGCCTCGTTTTCACATGAACTCAGCGCACTTGCCCCACAATAAACGGCTAATAAGGACGCTCCTTTTAATCCCATGGATTTCAGGAATTCATTTCGTTTCATTTTCGATTGCATATTTCTTTAAGGTTAGTAGATGCAATTTAGGTTTTTATCAGGATAATTCTTCGGGTGTTTCTTATGACATTCATCAGAATCGACGGCTTACGCGCAAGGGTCCATCAATGCCTTGATTTCGACGATTAAATTTTATGGGATGGGCGGAATACGAAGCGGTTAATTATTTCCGTACATTTGAAAAATTTAACTTACATGATCGAGCTTTTTGCACTCCGGTTTTTGATTAATCTGTTTTTTACCTTTTTGGTCATCCGATTTATCTATTACCCCCAATACAAGAATAAGGATTTCGTATTTACCTTTTTCTTATTCAATTCAATCCTTTTTGTGCTTTGTTTCTTGTTGGCAGCGGCCGACTTGAAGTTTGGATTTGCCTTTGGTCTATTTGCTATGTTTTCCATGTTTCGCTACCGGACGGTTACCGTCCCGATCGGTGAAATGGGCTATTTTTTCCTCGTTGTTACGCTGGGTATCATCAATTCCATCGCGTCGCTCGAGAATTATGCAATGCTGATTTTAGCCAATTCATTGCTGGTAGGCGTAACCTTTTTATTAGGCCGATTCCTAACCTTAACACACGAGAACTTTCAGGTATTAACTTATGAAAACCTCGCTTTAGTTAAACCAGATCAAAAGGCATTGTTGCTGCAGGATTTAATTGAAAAGACGGGCCAACCGATTCACCGGGTGCAAGTGGTTAAGGTAGATTACCAACGCGGCGTTGCTCAATTAAAGGCCTATTATTATTCGAAGGATAATGAAACCTTTTCTGCTGATGCGGAAGCTTAGCATACTCTTTTTTTGCCTCCTTGCCCTCCATGTTTCCGCACAGGTTGACACACTCAGCAATGTTGAGGTAAAAGCCAGTCGGCCGGAATATGGCAAACAGGTCTTTTATCCGAGCGCGAATTTGACCAATTTGGGCGGGAACTTGCAGGATGTACTTGCCAATATTCCTTCCATTTATGTAGCCGGCGACGGGACAATCCAATACCGCGGAAGCCAAAGCCTCACGATCTATTTTGATGGAAAACCTTCGGGAATTGTCGCCTCATCCCGGGCGAACGCGCTTAGCCTATTTCCGGCAGATCGCATTGATTACATCGAAATTATCTCTTCTCCTGGTGCTAAATATTCGGCTGAAGGAAGCTCAGGTATCTTGAATATTGTGTTAAAAAAGGGAATGGGTTTCAAGCAAGCGCAAGCCAATGTGCAATGGGGAACACATGACCAACGGGCCTTTTCGACCCGGTATGGGAATGGCTATAAGCGTTTGACTTATGCCGTAGATTATAATTTCAAACAGTCGATACGCGATAATTACCAACTGCTTTACCGAGAGAATTCAAGCCTGTATGGCTTAGCTCAAATCCAGCAGGAAACGTTTGAGGTGAATCGAGATTATAACCACGCTTTGCAAAGCCAACTCGAATATCGACTGAATCCCCGTTGGAGTTTAGGAATGCAGGTAATCACCCGTTATTCCAAAGATCACAACAATGAAGTGAGGCAGAATTTGTCTCAATTTATTCGTTCGGCAGATCGTTATTATATTCGCGATGCGGACAAGCGGGGCGATGATCGCGGCATGGATGTTTTGATTTCCCTGGGTACGATTGCTAAACAACGGACAAGTACGCACCTCGATTTTTTGTGGATTCGAAACATCGGTTCTGATCAAAACGATTTCACGCAGCGTTATTTCTATGATGGCTTCGATATTCCAAACACGAATTTCCCCAATCGGATAGAGCAATCTTCGGCGCTTAGTTCCAATTACACCTTACTTTTGCAAGGGGATTGGGAAACCCAATGGTCAAAAAAACTGCGCCTCGATTATGGATTTAAAGTAACGGAACGCTTATTTGATACGGATTTTCGCTATGAAAAATTTCAAGGGGTTTGGAATCTCGATACCAAACGAAGCAATGCATTTACCTATTTAGAGCGCATTCAAGCAATTTACGGAGCTGCCCGCTATGCCGGGAAAAAATGGGAGTTTCAAGGTGGATTACGTGCAGAGGCCACGCAGGCTAATTTGAATTATGTACAGGTATTCCCCTCTTTTTCCCTCGAACGGGAATTGACGAAAAACCAGCAAATCGGTTTGCGGCTTAGCTCTCGTGTAAATCGGCCATCGTTTAAAGCCTTAAACCCGTTCATTTCCTTCGCGGATCCCTTGAATTTACAGTCGGGGAACCCGATGTTGCAGCCGGAACGTACGTATTTGGTGGAGATGGAACATTCCCTGGATGTGGGGACTTTGCACACGACGAATCAGGTTTTTTACCGACGTGTCAATCAACTGGTTGGTCGGGTACGGACTCTACTCGAGGGCGATACGACCTTAACGCGATTCGAAAACATCTCGCATTCGGAGACTTGGGGACTCGAAAACATTAGCTCAATTAGTCCAATGAAAAATTGGAAGGTGAATGTGACGAGCTCTTTGTATCAAACGGATTTGCAAGGGCAAGTAAAGGATCAAGCCTTAAACTTGAATCGCTGGAGTTGGAATGGGCGTTTAAGCCAAATTTGGAATCTTTCACCTCAGGCATCATTGCAGTTGAGTGCCATTTATCAATCGGCTCAAATTCATCCTTTGGGTATTATCCAAGGTTTTTATACGGTCGACTTGGGTTTCAAGCAAGAATGGAAAGCCTGGGTATTGAATGCCCGCTTGAATGATGTGTTTAATACGCAACAGACCGTATATGATTCAAGGCCTTTCGGTTTTGTTAATGACCTGAAAAAGAAAAAAGAAACCCGAATTTTCTACATTGGCCTCGCATTTAAACTCAGCTCGAAGAAAAATTCGGGTTTGAAAAATCGTAAATCGGTCAACGAGGATGAAGCCGGAGAAGAGGATTAATTCGCTCCTTTGACACGTCCTTTTTCTGAATCCAAGCCGGTTGCACGCTGTCTCGCCCCTTTGATGGCCGCATTTCCAAAACGGTAGGTGAAGTTCAAGCGAACTACGCGCGAATCGTTTTTCGGTCGAACCAACACATCTAAATCAGCATATTTGATTGTCACAGGTGGGTTCGAGGTATACAAAATATCTTGGGCGTTCAAACGAATTGTTGCACGCTTCTTCATGATTGTTTTTTGAATCCCCATGTTCAAGGATCCCCCGGCTCCGAATAAAAATGCGCCCTCGAGGCCACCGGTAAAGTAATTTCCGCCAAATTCGATTTTGTAGTCTTTCGGCAAGGTAAAGGTGTGATTCGAGGAAAGGTAAAACATGTTTCCAGTCGTATTAATGTTCGAACTTGAAATGTTTCCCGTTAATTCTGCCCGATTTAAAAAGATATCCGTATTGCTCGTCCACCAATTCTTGATTGGGATCGGTAATGAGATTCCCAGGCTATAGGTAACGCGCTGTGCCATGTTGGCCGTCGTTTGAAAAGTCTTACGCGTTTCGGCTTCCTGCTTTAAAATTTGGGTAATCACCTGATCTGTGTGGCTATAACCTAAAGTCGTCGATATGCCACCTAGGTAGGTGTGGCTTAATTCAAATGAATTAGTCAACTGGGGCATCAACATTGGATTTCCCACGTTGTAGGTATAATTATCTAAGAAGAAGACGAAGGGATTTAAATCGGAATAGCCTGGACGGTCGATTCGTCGGCTGTAATTCATCCCAAACGTATGTTTTTTCGACGCTTCGTATTGCAAAAAGGCGCTAGGAAAAAGCTGTAAATAATCCCGGTGGAATGTCATATCAGGTTCAGTGGTGTAGCTGGATGAGGTTCCATCGGCTAATGTCCATTCGCCACGTA
>JBDLUL010000020.1:0-23721 GCA_039805345.1 Bacteroidota bacterium
CCAAAACGTTCCAGCGCACCACCCACAAAAAAGTAATTTTTGCCGGCTATAACGGCCTGAACCATTTTTTGCGCTGCGATTTGTGGATCCAGGCCTTTGGCTTGATTCGGATCCATTTTACCATATTTCTCCCCATGCTCATTCATGGCATGCAGCGAAATTTCGGTGCGAATATAACCCGGCAAAATCGTGGTTACCTGAACCCCATGCGCATGTAATTCGGCACGCACGGAATCAAAGAATCCAATTAAGGCATGTTTTGTTGCTCCATAGGCTGCCCGACGTGGTGTTGAAATTCTGCCGGCAACTGAGGCGATCGGCACAAAAATACCAGCATGTTGATTTTGGAAAACCGGAATAACTTGTTGGACCAAATGTACAATCGAAAAGAAATTCACTTCAAACAAACTGCGGTACACATCAAACTTGGTATCTAAAACAAAGGACCGCTGACTGACACCTGCATTAAGGACGAGGACATCGATCCGTCCAAATGTTTGAATAACTTGATCGACTTGCTGGCCATGACTTGACAGGTCGACCATGTCGAATGGTAAAACCAATACACTTCCTCCATGCGCTTCACAGGCTTGTGCAACGCGCTGTAATTCCGTTTCTCTTCGCGCTGATAAAACTAAATGGGCTCCTTTAGCGGCAAATTCATAGGCTAATGATTCTCCTATTCCGGAGGAAGCACCGGTGATCCAGACAATTTTGTTTTTGAATTCCATAGTTTCAAATATAAACACGTAGAGACGCGATACTTCGCGTCTATTTACACGCAGAAACGCGATACTTCGCGTTTATTAACCCGAGTAGACGTGAAGTATCGCGTCCCTATAACCGTTCCAATTCCCGAAAGAACTCCGCCATGGGATTCACCTCCAAAAGTTGCAGTTTTTGCCACAAGCGAATCGCCTTGGTCATTAAACCACTTTCAATGAGAAATCCATCATGCCCATAAAGTGAATCAATCACTTGAAACGAAGCGCCTGGAATATGTTTGGCTAAAAATTCTTGTTCCACAATCGGGAATAAGGCATCGGATTTAATGCCAATCACCAGCGTATTTGATTTGATTAATTTTAAGGCTGGGATGATTCCACCTCGATTCCGGCCTACATCCTGCGAATCCATCATTTTGGATAAGATGTAATACGAATAGGCATTAAATCGCTGGGCTAATTTTTCTCCCTGGTAGCGCTGATAGGAAACAGCACGCAACGTTTTTTCTAAGGAATGATCTTGGCGCGATTGGGTAATTTGGTACGTTTCGTAATTCCGATAGGAAATCAGGGCCGTGGCTCGTGCGGCTTTCATCCCTTCGATGCCCGCTTGCGCATGCGACTCCTTCCAGGTATGATCCACTTCAATCGCCATCCGTTGAGATTCATTAAAAGCCACTCCCCAAGGTGAATGTACCGCATTGGTTGCGACTAAAATGAGATTCTGGATCAAGTCTGGATTAATAATCCCCCATTCGACCGCTTGCTGACCACCCATCGATCCGCCAATACAGGTTTTAATCGTATGAATACCTAGCTCCTGACGAAGTAATTCAAATGCCTGAACAACATCGCGAATGCTTATATCAGGAAAAAGATGAAAATAGGGTTGGCCGTTTGCGGGGTTCACTGATAATGGACCGGTAGATCCATAATGTGAACCCAAAATATTGGCACAAACGATGAAATTATTCTCTGGATTAAACAATTTGCCTGGCCCTACCAGCCCTTGCCACCAATCTGCGACATCTTGACTACCTGTAAACGCATGGCAAATCCAAATCACATTATCCCCCGCTGCATTCATTTGACCCCAAGTTTGGTAGGCAAAATCAATTTCAGGAAGCGAAGCTCCGCTCTCTAATGGAAAGGTATGGGGATAGTGATAGTGTCTAAATTCTGCTTGCATCATCAAAGCTTTATATTTCCCTAAACAGACAAACGCCTGGGGTAGGAATTAGCACCGGGGTCAAATTTTGACGGGTTGCCAGAAGATCAATGAGCCTAGTCTCTCCCTTCTTCTTTATAATTCAATGCTTCACAGCGACTGAATGAGGGCACAAAGTAAATCAGGAAATCAGGATTTTCCAAAATTCTCATGATATTTGCCCCATGAAACACCTAATACTATTTTATATAGGCTTCGCCGTAATTCTATATGCAATCAGCCAAAGCTCATGGGCATACGTACTTCACCCAAACGTTTCCTTCATATTTGTCTTTTTGGCATTTCAGTCCTATTTAACTTACAGCATTGCACAAATCGGATTAAAAGATGGAAAAGAAAAATTCATTCAGTTTCAAATGATAAACTTGACCATACGCTTCATATTAAGCCTTTCGTTCATTGGATTCTTTGCCTATTCGGGCACCCCAGAAATTTTCTTATTTGTAATCAACTTTTTTGTACTCTATTTATGTAGTGCAAATTTTGAAATAATTGGCTTGCTTCGTAACTTGCGACGTTTTTAGAAAAGACTGAATTTATTTTTCTTTTTTTTCTGCTTAAAACAACGCTAATCAACGAATTAGCAAATCATTTGAAAACAAAATAGTAAAAGCTAGAATTACGATGCCGATTAAGACTTTTTTAAAGAAAATGTATTTTTCAAATATAATCCTTGGATTATTATTCAGTTTTTCAAGCTTTTCGCTGCTTGCGAATGAAGAGGCTGTAGCACATGACTCAACGCAAGCACATGCGGATACAGCAGCACATGCGGCAGCTCCTGCAGCGCACGAAGCAGAATCAACGAAATTTGATCCAGGTAAATTAATCTTGCACCACATCGCTGATGAGCACGATTGGCATTTCTTTACCGTTGGGCATTTTCATGCAACATTGCCATTGCCTTGTATCGTTTATACAGCATCACGTGGCGTAGAGGTATTTTCATCAGCCAACTTTAAAAACGAACACCACGAAGAAATTCCATACAATGGATACCTTTTAGAGCACGGAAAAATACATGCAGAGAATGGTGAGAAAGTTTATGATTTCTCCATCACGAAAAATGTGGCTTCATTAATGCTTTCCGCAGTTTTATTGCTGACTATCTTCATCGGAATCGGAAAGCGTTACAAAGAAAATCCACACCGTGCACCGAAAGGCATCCAATCGATGTTCGAACCGATTATCATTTTCGTACGTGATGAGATAGCTAAAAACAATATTGGCGAAAAACATTACCGTCGTTTTATGCCTTATTTATTGACTGTCTTCTTCTTTATCTGGTTCAACAACATGTTGGGCTTGGTTCCAGGAGGTGCTAACTTAACGGGTAACATTGCGGTTACGTTAGTATTAGCAATTATCGCATTCTTCGTAACGAACTTCAATGGTCGTTCCACATATTGGACACACATTTTCGCCATGCCAGGTGTACCGAAATGGATGTTGGTGATTTTAACCCCCGTAGAGATCGTAGGTATATTCATGAAGCCTTTCTCGTTAATGGTTCGTTTGTTTGCAAACATTACCGCGGGTCACATTATTTTATTGAGTTTAGTTTCCTTGATTTTCATTTTTGAAAATGCGGCATTGGGCCTAGCAGTAGTTCCCTTCTCGCTTTTCATGAACGTAATTGAGCTGATTGTTGCCTTTATTCAAGCGTTTATCTTTACGATGTTGGTTTCAACTTACATCGGAGCGGCGGTTGAAGAGCATCATCATTAATAATTTGTATTTTTTTTTAATTTATATAAACCCAAATCGTATGTCTATTTTATCGATTTTATTAGAAGTTTCTGTAGGTCTAGGTCTTGCAGGTATTGGTGCTGGTTTAGCTGCTTTAGGAGCTGGAATGGGTATCGGTCGTATCGGTGGTTCTGCTATGGAAGCTATCGCTCGTCAACCAGAAGCTTCTGGAAAAATTCAGGGTGCGATGTTGATCGTTGCTGCCTTCGTTGAGGCGGTTGCGTTATTCGCTGCTGTAATTTGTCTATTGGTAACTTTGAAATAAGATACCAATCGAATAAGCCCAAGGGATAGCCTTGGAATCCTTATTCAAAACATTTGAAACGCAATTTGGAATGCAATAGGCGCCAAATTGCGTTTTCTAAAAAACGAAATACTGTAAATATTTATATATTATGGAGTTAATTACCCCAGACTTTGGACTTATCTTCTGGCAATTACTTGTCTTTGGAATCTTGTTTTTCCTTTTAGCCAAATTTGCTTGGAAACCCATCATTCAATCGTTAGCTGAACGGGAGCAATCCATCGACGAAGCGATCAAATTATCAGAAACAACACGCGCTGAAATGGCCGAGTTGAAAGCTGGTAACGAACAATTAATTAATTCGGCACGTGCTGAGCGTGATGCCTTAATCAAGCAAGCAAAAGAAGCGTCTGACGCCATGATTGCTCAAGCGAAATTAGACGCACAAACAGCCGCTAACCAAGAAATCGAAAAAGCACGCGTTGCATTCGAACAAGAAAAAGTGAGCGCTGTAGCAGCCATTCGTAAAGAAGCAGCTACTCTTTCATTAGACTTAGCGGAAAAAGTGTTAAAAAGCCAATTAAAAGACAAAGCAGCTCAGGAGAAATTAGTTACTGAGTGGATGGCTGACGTTAAATTATCATAATCGAATAGACCATGTCAGAATTAATTGTAGCTCATCGTTACGCTAAATCCTTGCTTGACTTCGCCATTGAAAAAAATGCCGTAGAAGCAGTAGCAAAAGACATGATCGATTTCGCAGATACTTGCGAAGGAAGCCATGATTTAGTCTTAGCACTTAAGAGCCCAATCATTAAGCATTATACGAAATTAGCTATCCTAGCGAAGCTATTTAAGGATAAATTCAACCCTGTTACGTACGGCATCTTTGTGATTATCACAAACAAGAACCGCGAGAAAATTCTTCCTGCTGTAGCAAAAGAATTCATCTCGATGTACACAGATTACAAAGGAATTCAAAAAGCAACTGTTACAACAGCTTCTACGCTGACTGCTGATCAAAAAGCGACGGTTTCTAAAATTGTAAAAGATTACACAGGCAAAGAAGTAGAATTGATCGAAAAAATTGATGAAAGCCTTATCGGAGGTTTCATCTTGAAAGTAGGCGACCAACAAATCGACGATTCGATTAAGCGGAAGCTGAACGATCTGAAAGTTTCTTTAGCATCTTAATCAAAAGGCCTTGGGAACAAGGCCTTTTTTTATCCCCTATCCATGAAAAAATTCTCCTTATTTACGGGTTCACTTATTGCTGGTCTTTCAGTTGCTATAGGCGCATTTGGTGCACATGCTTGGAAAGATTATTTACGTGATATTAACCGTCTGGAGACCTTTGAAACGGCAGCTCGCTACCAAATGTACGGGGGAATCATCTTATTGATTTTAGGAGTTTGGCAAATGCAAATCTCCAATAAATTCCTAAAAGCAGCTGGATACCTCGTTTTCGCGGGTGCAATCATTTTTCCAGGGTCTCTATACATGATTTGTATCACACAAAGTGTGCTGTGGGGAGCTGTTGCTCCGATTGGAGGTTTAGCCTACATGACTGGGCTCGGCTTGATGGCTTATGCCACGCTGAAGCAATAATTAGTGACGCATAACCAGCTCTAGGCTGTTCCAAACAATTTCACCCATCGTTTTACAAGCCAAGAATCGCACATCATCGTAATGCTTCGCTAATTCTGTTTTAAGCTGCTCAATATTTTCTTCGGGTGCAATGTCATCTTTCGACATAACGGTCATTAAATCGGAGACACGCTGGCTTTCCGACTTCAACCGACTCGCAATCATCGAACGTTCCTCTATCTGATACTGCCACACTGATTCAGGGGTCATATATTTCATCCCTAATTCAATCAGGGCATTGTTTTGCTTGAAATATTGGGGCATGTACACCGACTTCTTTCCTTCATAACATTGCTGATCAAAGTCAATCGGGCGAATCCGGTAATAAATCTCCTCAAAATCAGGATTGGTAATAATCACAAAATTCGCACTATGCATATCCCCTAGCAACTGAACCAAGCACCGTTCGTTGAACTTCACAAACTCTTTTGCCAAACGAATCGGGGATTCCAAATCTTGCTCCAAATCCTGCTTCAAGAAAGCATCCCCAGGAATTCCCGCAATATGCTCCTCGACCAACGTGTTATCATAAGTCACGTAATTGATCCGGTTAGGCGACAAAATATGCTCCAACTCCAACCCGTACACACGTGATGCATCGGCAATTTTGATGTAGAAATAATCGAAGTTATCATTCACCCGGTTCACAATGCGAATGCGAAAAGGATGCGTATTGCCATAGGTACAAAAATCTACTCGATCAATTACTAAGTGCTTGATTACCTCCTCATTTCCATCGGTCTTTAAATCGGCATAAATCTGCTTCAACGACTCATAAACCTCCTCTTGATCGGAAGGCGAATAAAAGACCGTTTCCCAAAGTGTATCTTGCCCATTCTTGTCATACAACACAATTGCATTTTCATAGCGCAATAAATCCTGGTAGGAAATATTCATCGCATGCTCCCGATTGTATTTGTGCAGGTAGCGGCGCAATTGGTTATTAATCCGAAAAGGGGACTTTTTCTTTGAGATGAGTGCCATTATTCGGTATAGTCTAGAGATTTACCAAAGGTTTCTTTCAACTGCGAAACCGCGAAAATGGCTAAGGCAAAACATAGAATTCCTACAAAGGCAGCTGCATGAATCAAGCCATTCGAAGGAATTAAAAACTTAAAAAGTAAGGAAATGGGAATCAATGCCCCACGCACAAAATTCGGTACCGTCGTTGTCACGGTCATTCGAACATTTGTCCCAAATTGCTCAGACGAATACGTTAAAAACACAGCCCAATAACCTCCAAAGAAACCGAGTAGCGTGATGATTAATTTTGCTTGGACGGTGGAAACTTCTGTAACCCCAAACAAGTAATAAACACATAAGCCTACAGCTACAAACAAATAGGTTAGTACAGCCTTTCCGCGACTCTTGAGCCATTGACTTAATGCCCCAGAAGCAAAATCCCCAATCGCCAAACCGAGGTAACAGTACATAATCGCATCTCCTGCGTTCACTTTCCCTTTTAAAATCTCAGGTGCTGAAAACACCAAAATACCGATGATATACCAAATCGGCAATCCCATCAGAATACAATACAGGTATTTCTTAAATCTTTCGCCTGAAGAAAACAGTTGGAGAAAATTCCCTTTCTGCACACCAGCATCCATGTGAGAATACATCGAGGACTCAAACGTTCCTAAACGCAGCAACAACAAGGCTAGCCCCATTCCGCCACCAATAAAATAACAAGAACGCCACCATTCCGGATCCGTACTTAGTCCCGCAATAATGGGCGCAAAAACGGCACCCGCGGCGCCAACACCCGCGATGATGAGTGTTCCAATCCCTCTTTTGGCAGGTGGCAAAGTCTCATTCACGAGGGTGATTCCGGCACCTAATTCTCCCGCTAAACCAATTCCCGCAATAAAACGCAATATGGCATAGGTATTTAAATCTGTCACTAAGCCATTCAAGGCATTCGCAAGCGAGTAAAGTAAAATAGACCCAAACAATACGGATTTACGCCCTTTCTTGTCGCCATAAATGCCCCATAAGATACCGCCAATCAACATCCCGCCCATTTGGACATTCATCAGATTTAATCCTTGATTAAGCAGTTCTCCACCACTCAATCCCAAGCTCTTCAAGCTTGGATTCCGAACGACAGAAAATAAGATCAAGTCATATACATCCACGAAATAACCGAGTGCCGCCACGGCAATTAACATTTTGGCTTTGGAAGAAATTTTTTCGTTTTCCATACTAGCGAGAAAGCATATCCGACCGGTGAGAGTCTAATTTTAAAAAGATAAAGAGCAAAATGGTAAAGGACCACAAGGATGAACCTCCATAACTAAAGAATGGTAAAGGAATTCCCATAATCGGCATTAGACCAATCGTCATTCCAATATTAACCAAAAAGTGAAAGAATAAAATACCAACCACCCCAAAGCCATATGCACGCGCAAAACGTGAACGCTGTAGATCAGCCAAGTACATAAGCCTCCAAAGAAAGACCATAAATAAGATGACAATACCAGCAACTCCAACAAAACCAAACTCCTCGCCAATCGTACAGAAAATAAAATCCGTACTCTGCTCAGGCACGAAATCAAATTTCGTTTGCGTTCCGCCCAAATAGCCTTTCCCCCAAAATCCACCAGAACCAATCGCAATCTTGGATTGGGTAACTTGATAGCCTAAACCTCTCGGATCAAAATCAGGGTCTAGCAAAACCTTAATTCGATTTCGCTGATGCTCCTTCAATACATTATTTACGACCCATTCAACCAACATTGCTAAGGACATAATCACCGAAATTCCCAAGGCAATTTTCAAATAGGTTTGGTACATCCGCTGTAAGTAAATCGGCATCAATAACACCAGCATTCCTGCCAAAATAACCAACAAGAGAAAGATTGTCAGCGGCTTCAATATCAAAGCACTCACAAATAAGAAGATTCCTCCCAATAACAAACTAGGATATTCGCCAGGTAAACCCTCACGGTAGAGTAAGATAATAAATGACACAAATACCAAGGCAGAACCCGTTTCATTGGAGCCAACGATCAATAAAATAGGCACGAACATAATCAATGCTGCTTTCCATTGATTACGAAAACGCGTTAAACTTACTTGGGGGTCATTGAGGTATTTGGCCAACAAAAGTGCGGTAGCCGTTTTCGCAAATTCGGCTGGTTGAATTGTGACTGTTCCAATTTTAAACCAGGAATGAGAGCCATTAATCGTAACGCCAAGGAAAGGAACCAAGATCAATAAGAAAATGAATAATCCATAAATCACGGGAGCAAAGGATTCAAAGAATCGAAAGTCAAGTGCAAATATGAACATGATCAAGACAAAACTCGTCCCAATCCAGATTAACTGCTTCCCGGCGTTTGAGGTGTAAAAAGCGGCATCAAAAAGCCCAAGGGGTGCTTCCGGATTATAGACGGCAGAATAGATGCTCATCCATCCCATGAGGACAAATAGCGCATATAAACCCACGCTCCACCAGTCTAATCGACTTGCCATATATCCCGATGTTTGACTCATTTTCGTAAACTATCGCTTGTGACTTTTTTGACGGGTCGGTTATACGTTACATTCGCCAAATAACTCATATTCATAAATTTCGTCTCCACGTCCTTCCGATCTACCCGTCCTTTTAAATATTTTTCAATGATCAAAGAGGCTATCGGTGCCGCTGCAAATCCGCCAAAACCGGCATTCTCCACAAATACAGCAATGGCAATCTTGGGATTATCCTTCGGAGCAAAGGCGATAAAAATCGAATGATCTTTCCCTTTCTTGTTTTGAGAGGTCCCCGTCTTGCCACACATCGTGATATCGGGAATGCGACCATCAGCCCCCACCGTTCCATGCAAAACGGCATCTTGCATACCCTGGATAACCACAGGGAAATATTTG
Organism: Bacteroidota bacterium; assembly: GCA_039805345.1. Classification (GTDB taxonomy): domain Bacteria; phylum Bacteroidota; class Bacteroidia; order Cytophagales; family Spirosomataceae; genus Aquirufa. Next base: position 9,464 of record JBDLUL010000020.1, read on the forward strand.
GCATCGACACCAACCGAAACAGGATTCCGGTAAAATGGATCTATCGTTCGTTTCTCCCCTACACCCTTAACTAAATGGGGAGGAATATACCAACCGCGATTCGCAATAATTGCAGCAAAATTGGCCATCTTTAAAGGACTAACCACCAATTCGCCCTCGCCGATACTCAAGGAATAAATATTGGAAAACTTCCAAGTATTCTCGCCTTTGTAAACTTTATTATAATAATCCACCGTAGGCAAATTCCCTTTTTTCTCATTACTTACATCGACACCCAGCTTCCTTCCAAAACCAAAATTAGCTACTAAATCCGACCAACGTTGTAGCCCTTGTGCTGAACGTTCAAACGTATTCCCTGTCGTTCCATCATACAAAATCTTTCGAAAGGCATGGTAAAAATAAGGATTACAAGACCACTGAATCGCATTATGCAAATCATTGTGCGACGTATTATGCGCGTGACATTTGACGGGAGCACCCGCATGTCCAAAAACAGAACCCGCAGACAGAATACCTAATTGCTGACCCACAAGCGCTTGCACCAACTTAAACGTTGACCCCGGACGATAATAGGCAGATGGCGGACGATTGATTAATGGCTTTAATGGATCGAGGGCCAATTTCTGATAATATTTGGAAAAATTTCGTCCGGCCAATAAACTGGGATCGTACGACGGCGCTGACACCATGGTCAAAATCTCACCCGTAGATGGCTCAATGGCAACCACACTCCCTACTTTATGCATCATCAGACTATCGGCATATTCTTGCAATCGTATATCGATACTCGTGTATAAATTTTTCCCAGCGACTGGGTTCACATCCAACTTTCCTTTTTTGTAATCACCTTTTTCAACCCCATTGCTGTTGACCATCCGGTACTTCACTCCACGCTGTCCACGTAAAACATCTTCGTAATAAGACTCAATCCCCGAAATCCCCACATAATCCCCTTGTCGGTAATAATCATCTCGTTGATCTTTCAACGAGTTTGGATTAATCTCAGCTACATACCCTAAGGCATTCGAAAACGCAATCGATTGATAGGTCCTAAAAGCTGTGGTTGTGATCGAAAAGCCCGGGTAATCCACCATGGCATCTTGAATGCGTGCAAAATCCTCTTTGGTCAAATGCTTTAAAAACAAGGAAGGTTTTACCCGCGAATAAGCACGAGCTTGTTTGGTCACCGTATCAAAATAGCCCCGCGTCACCCCAAAAAGCTTGCAAAAGCGATTGGTATCTTGTACCACAGCTTTCCGTGGCGTAATGTACACATCGTAAACCGGTGTATTGTAAACAATCAATTTACCCTTACGATCATATACTTCGCCGCGAAAAGGGACTTGAATGATTTTACGAATGGCATTATTATCCGCCGCCTTCTCATAAGTGTCATCCAACAACTGTAAATAAAACAGCTTCCCAATGAACACCAGTCCGATGCTCACAAAAACAAGAAATAGAATTAATCGGCGACCTTCGAACACGCTAGCGCGAGTTTAACATGAAAAATAACAGCAATTTACGGAATATTTTGTGAATTATTTGGGGAGACTTTTGATCAAGGCAATCATCGCAAAAGCAATGGATCCCAAGGAAAAACCCAGGGTAAACCAAGGTGTATCCGTGTGAAAATACCCATCCAAATAACGACCTAAATAGACCCCTCCCAAGATTGTCACCAACATTTGAAATGCCGCCCCAATAAATCGTTGATATGATTGCATATTTTTAAAAATAATCCTTCGACCACACACTAAATTTATGGCTTTTTCATTTATATATATTGTAAATTTGAAAATTGTATGCATCACAATTTATGATTCGGATTCTCTCGGTTGTTTTGGTGTTATTGGTCTCCTGGAGCTGCTCCCAGCAGAGTACCAAACCGGCGGCCGTTACATTCCACAACATAAACGCCAAATACAATGCCATTTGGCAGGCTGACCGTCTGTTAATTAGTCTGCACAAACAACTCCAGCTTGAGCGCGCGGAAAACTTCGCAAATGAGTTACCCATCATCGCGCCAGTGGATTCTGCTTTTGGGATCAGTCATAAATTAGAAATCGGAAACCTGATTCGAAAAGCGTCTTTGGTCATTGATCGACACCAAAATTCCGCCTATTTGGACGATGCATACCTCCTCATTGCGGAAGGGCGCCTATTACAAAAAGATTACAAAAATGCTATTGAAACGCTTAAATATATCAATACACTAACGCCCGATACCAAGACTCAAACTAGAGCCTTAACATTACTGTATCAAACCTACTTAATCCAAAATGATTACGAATCAGCCGAAAAAGCGGAGGAGTTCTTAATCGAAAATGAGTTAATTAGCACAGATTACGCGTTGGCAAAAGCTTTCGAACATCAACAAAAAGGTGATTTCAACGCCAGTATCACCGCCTTAAATCAAGTTGTAGGTAAGATAAGGAATCGAGGAGAAAGAAGTCGGATGTATTTTATTTTAGGCCAACTCAACGAACGAATCAATCAAGGATCTCAAGCTAAAGAAGCCTACCAAAATAGTATGCGACAAAAGTCAAATTATGAATTGACACTCCGCGCGAACATCGCCTACAAATCCCTTGACAGATCCATTCCCGCCCTTGAAAAAATGTTGGAAGACCCGAAAAATGAGGACCAAAGATCCGAAATTTATGTAGCCATCGGAAAGATTTACTTAGAACAAAGGGATTTAAATCAAGCAAAAATCGCTTGGGAAAAAGCAACAAAAAACAATCCGAACAAAGGAGAATTGTATTACCAATTAGCTAACCTATTTGCTAATCAAATCAAGGATTATCGGAAGGCTTCAGCATATTTTGATTCAGCCTCCATTCGTTTATCTAATATCCATCCAAACTATGTGAAGGTTCAGAAATTGAAGAAGGATTGGAATAAATATGTGGAATTAGCTGGTAAAATTCAGCGAGAAGACTCTTTGCAAAAGCTCGCCAAAATGCCTCTGAGCGAATTGCAATCACTTTACAAACTGACACAAACAAAAAAGAATCAACAGAGTGATTCACTACAAAAAATCCAGGCACAACCACAGAAAATTGTCGTCATATTTACACGTAGACCTGCAGGTCCAGACCAGCAAAGCTTTTATTTTTACAATGAACAAGCTCGTATCAAAGGGGAGCAAGAGTTTAGCATGAAGTGGGGGATTCGGAATTTGGAAGATTTCTGGAATCGCAAAAACAAACAAAACGCAACAATTTCATCAAATACAAACCAAGCGATTGAAATAACAGAAGCAAGGAATATTCCGAGCGCTAGCATGCCCACAGACTCCATGGATATTTGGCTGAATACCATTCCTACTACAGAAGCAAAACTATTGGCATCGAATAAAACCAAAGAACAGGCATTATTCGAACTAGGCAAATATTGTAAGACCCAAATGGGTGAAAATGCTTTGGCGATCCAACAATTAAAACGCTTATTAAAAGAGTTTCCCTACTCAAGCTTTGAAGCAGAGGCGTTGTATCTCAGCTACCTAAGTGCTGAAAACAGACAAGAAAAGTCAACTACCCGGAATGTTTTATTTGACCGATTCCCGGATTCGATTTACAAACTTACCATTCTTCAATTAGAGACAGGGACACTATCGGATACGAAAGAAGTACAAGCCGAAAAAGCCTATGAGGCTGCATACCTCCTTTTCAAGTCAAATGAATTTGAGTCGGCTTTGCGTGCGTGCCAACAATTACGCATCAATTATCCCGGTAGTAAATCGGAAGATAAAATCGTATTTTTAAGTGCCTTATGCCAAGCTGGGCTAAAAAATACCGCAGAATACGAAAAAACATTAAAACAATTTGTTCAACTTTTCCCCCTAAGCCCTTTAAAAGCGGAAGCGGAAGGAAGAATCAATGCTATCCCCAAAAATAAATAAGTATGTTTGAAACTGGGAAATACGAGAAAATCATTCGATTCTTATATCGATTCTTTATAGGTTCGACCCTTGGAATCATCTTGTTGATTGTGGCCGTCAACTTTAATTTCCTATGGTTATTTGGGGGTATGCCTAGTTTATATGAATTGGAGAACCCAAAATCTCAAGTTGCCTCACTCATCATATCCGAAGATGGACAAGAAATAGGTAAGTATTTTCGCGAAAACAGAAACCCTCTGGAATTCGAAGAATTGCCGGATAACATTGTCAACACCCTTATTTCGACTGAAGATGCACGATTTACGGCGCATTCCGGAATCGACATTCGCTCCATGTTTCGTGTTGTATTTACACTAGGAACATCGGGAGGCGGAAGTACCATATCACAGCAATTAGCTAAAAACTTGTTTCATACCCGCTCCATGGAATTTGGGGAAGATGATCCTGTTTACATGGGCTTATTGATGAAAATAGATGGTGTGAGAACCGTCGTAGCCAAAGTTAAAGAATGGATTTTAGCGATCCGTTTGGAACGCCGCTATACCAAACAAGAAATCATGGCCATGTACCTAAACGAAGTAAGTTTCGGGAACAATGCCTACGGAATTCAAGTTGCCTGCAGAACCTATTTCCAAAAAGAACTTAAAGATGTCAGTCTAACCGAAGCAGCAACGTTAATTGGCTTGCTTCAAAATCCTTCCCTGTATGATCCTCGCGTACGACCTGAGCGCACGTTAGAACGTCGGAATGTTGTATTAGGCCAATTAGCCAAATACGAATTCGTCACCGAAGAAGATTTGCCTAAACTTCAAGCAGAGGAACTCAATTTACATTACCGCGTGGAGAATCAAAATACGGGCGCTGCTCCCTATTTTAGAGAGGCGATACGTCAGCAGGTTTTATCGGCCATTAAAGAGTTAAATCAAGATCGGCCGGAAGACCAGCAACTAAATTTATACACCAGTGGATTACGAATCTATACCAGTATCGATTCGCGTATGCAAAAGTATGCGGAGGAATCTGTAAAAGAACATATGCGCGCAGAGCAGAAGCTATTTTATGACCATTGGAGAGGGCGAAACCCGTGGGTGAATGAGGAGATGAAGGAAATCAAAGGTTTCTTGAAGGATGCTATGAAGCGCACACAACGTTACCGTGATTTAATGAGTGCCTATAACAACGATGAATTCAAAGTTTGGGAAGAATTGAGACGTCCCATCAAAATGACGGTATTTACCTGGGATGGCGACAAGGATACCACCTTAAGCCCGATGGATTCCTTGAATTACTACAAACGCATCTTAAACTGTGGAATGATGGCCATGGATCCGATGAACGGCCACGTGAAAGCATGGATCGGTGGGATTAATTACAAATACTTTAAATTTGACCACATTTCACAAAGTAAGCGTCAGCCTGGGTCGACCTTCAAGCCCTTTGTTTACGGCGCAGCCATAGAAAATGAAATCGTGACACCCTGTGATGAATTGGTGGATGAACCGGTCACATTTGGCGAAGAAGATGGCTTAAGCGGGGGTACCTGGACACCCCAAAACTCCGATGGGAAATACAGCTATCAAAACATGAAGATGCGTCGGGCGATGGGATTATCCATCAACTCCATCTCGGCTAAACTCATGAAGCAATTGGGGCCTGATAAGATTGCAGAATTCGCTCATAAATGTGGGATTGAAAGTCCTTTACATGAAGTACCGTCCTTATGTTTGGGGGCTTCGGAAGTCTCCTTGCTTGAACAAGTTTCCGGATATAGCACCTTAGCCAATGGCGGCGAAAAAATAGATCCTATTTTGGTTTTGCGCATCACGGATAAGGTGGGCAATGTACTCCGCGAATATTCGCCTCCTGTGAAAGCAGCGATCAAACCTGAAACGGCTTATTTGATGACCTATATGTTACAAGGTGCCGTGCAAGAACCTGGCGGAACGGCAGAAGGCTTGAAAAGAACATCCATCGTTGCCGGAAATGAAATCGGTGCCAAAACAGGTACCACGTCAAACTACTCAGATGGTTGGTTTATGGGCGTCACCCAAAAACTCGTAGCGGGAGTGTGGGTAGGTGGGGATGACCGTAGCATTCACTTTCGAAGTTTGGCTTTGGGACAAGGAGCTAAAATGGCCATGCCCGCTTATGCTAAATTCATGGAAAAAGTTTATGCGGATCAATCTTTGGCTATCGAAGGCTACCGAAAAATGCCATTTATCAAACCCGAAAATTTCGCGTTCGACTTTAGTTGCAATGGCAGAGTGGCCGTTGATTCCACAGCCATTATAGCCCCTTAATCCTTGAGATGAAATCCCTGATATACATTTGCCTTTTTAGCTTGATATTTTTCAGTTGCCAACAAACCCAAGAGGAGAAGGAGGAAGCGATTGCCAAAAAAACCTGTGGCTCATGCCATAAATTTCCCGATCCAAGTTTATTAGATAAGAAAACTTGGGAGACAGGGGTATTACCCGAGATGTCCTTTCGGCTGGGATTAGGGAATCGCTTTGAATTAATGACACGAATTTCGGAAGAGCAATTCCAAAGTGCTTTGCAAATGAATACCTATCCGGAGACGCCAAGTATTACCCAGGAAGAATGGCAAGCCATCGTCAATTATTATACCCGTAATGCGCCTGAAAAAGCTATTCCGCAGAAGAAAAAAGAGCCTGTCACCCAAAATCCTTTTCATTTTCAGGTATCCGATTACATGACGCCACATGATGTCATTGCTGGAGTGACTTCCATTAAGATTCATCCAAGCAAGCCAGAAGTATGGATAGGCATGCGAACGCACCAAACAGTCATACTCGATAAAAACCTGAAGGCAGGCAAACAAATCGCCACAAGAAGCGCAAACGTTTCGACGCAGTTCATGGGTCCGCGTACTTTCCTAACCGGCATTGGCAAAATGTATCCGAATGACCAGAAATTAGGTACGCTATATGAATTAAAAGGTAACAAAGCGCAAGTTGTATTAGATTCCTTAAAACGCCCTGTAGACCTGCAAGTAGCCGATTTGAATGAAGATGGCACCTTAGATTATGTGCTTTGCGAATATGGATTTGAACAAGGCCAATTAACATGGGTTGACGGAAAAAACAACAGCATTCATCCGCTGAAAATTCAAGCAGGCGCTCGAAATGTAGTCATTCGCGACTTTACGGGCGAAGGGAAGCCAGATCTCATGGTATTAACGGCGCAGTCGAGAGAAGGTGTTTCGTTGTTTATCAACAAAGGCAAAGGAATGTTTATCGAAAAACCTCTTTTGCAATTTGATGCGGTATTTGGCAGTAGTTACATGGAAGTAGCAGATATGAACAAAGATGGACATCCAGACCTTATCGTTTCGAATGGCGACAATGCCGACTATTCCTTCTCTAAAAAGGCCTATCACGGAGTACACATCTACCTGAATGATGGAAGAAATAATTTCAAAGAATCGTATTTTTTTCCAGCCTATGGAGCATCAAAAACGCTTGCACGCGACTTTGACCAAGATGGTGATTTAGATATGGCGATGATTGCTTTTTTTGCCGAAAACGATAAAGGCAGAAACGAAGGCTTTCTTTATTTTCAAAATCAAGGAAACATGCAATTTAAAGTCAGTAACCTTGGGGTTGCTGAAGGAGCGCATTACATCGTGATGGATGCAGGCGATGTGGATAAAGATGGGGACATTGATTTATTATTGGGTAATTACCAATTTGGAAAAAGAAAGCCAGGAGATAAAATACCTCCTGGCTTACAAATGCATTACATCAAAAATCTATTGCATTAATTTGGCTCCTGCGGGAATAAATGCTTGTGATTGATTACTCTGGCTCAGATAAGACGCCCCATAAGTCCAAGCGATTCGTTGCTTGTGTCCTTTGTAGCTATAAGTAAAATCTTTCCCGATTGGGACATTTGCTTTTTGCATTGGATTCTTGGGCTTGAACACCTTCATTACCCCTCTATTTTGCAAAGCCACATAGGCTAATTCGTTTCCTATTTGAATACCAACCAATGATTTGGCATCACCCGGCACCAAAATACCCGAGTTTACAAGCGCATGGAAACCTTTCGGACCACCAATCAATACACCTCCATTTGATGCATCGTATCGACCCATGGAAACTTCATTTCCATAATTATTGCCTACATATACGATGTCCAAGTAGCCGTCCTGATTCACATCCAAGACCTGCATACCATTTAACGAAGAAACTTGAGCCATCTCAGGTAATTCGTGTAATTCAAACTTCCCTTGACCCTTGTTTTCAATGTACATCGACGCATTCTCCGTGAGGGTTAATTTATTCGCTTTCTTCTTTTCCGCTTCGTTCAAAAACCCCTCTTGAGTTACCTTACCAAAATCCTTATAGTACACAAAACGGGGACGTGTTGAATTCATCTGCTTGTGCGTATCATCTTTGCCAAATAATGGAGCGGAAATTGGCGTACCCTCCGCATTTTGAAAATAGACAAATGGGAACACATCATAAACACCGTTGCCATCCAAATCTCCATGCAATACTTCTACGGGTTGTTTAGAATTTGCGCGAAGTAAAGTGTTCTTACCCATGTTTCCTGCGACAAAATCCATGTCTCCATCTTGATCAAAGTCAGCAGCTGTAATGGAACCCCATAATCCAGATGCTTGCTCTAAGCCAGTATCTGTCAATTTTTTCAAGTGCCCCTTCGTATTTTGATATACCTGAATAGGCATAAATTCTCCCGCAACAACTAAATCTTGCCAGCCGTCTTGATTATAATCAGTCCAAACCGCATCACATAACATAGCTTCTTGCAAAAATTCTGGGGCCAATTGTGCTGTTGCATCTACATATTTGACGTTACCGGGTTTCGAATCATTACGCAATAAACGAGAAACCGTTCCCTTCGGATATTGGAATGGGACATTCCGGCCACTGACAAATAAATCAAGATCCCCATCGTGATCCACATCCGCGGCACGAACGGCAGCATTACTTTCCGTAAATGCGGGTAAAGCGGTCATTTGCAGCATGAAATTTCCTTCTCCATCATTCACATAGATTACATCTTGCGAAGAATTTGAGCCCACCTTCTCTTCGGTACCACCACGGGCTACATAGAGATCCAAATCTCCATCGCGATCCATGTCGATTAAAAGACTCCCTAAATCTTCGCCTAACTTATTCGGAGCATCATAAGCTCCTTCTAAGTATTTCTTTGTGAACTTGCCATTAGCTTGTTGGAGATAGAATGTCCCTGAATAAAACTTAGCACCGCCAATAAACAAATCTTCCCGACCATCGCCATTGATATCCCCTACCGAAGCTCCTGGCCCTAATTGGGACATTTTATGTGGTGTTGTGCTTTGGAAATTAAAATCAATAAAGTCCATTTCCTTATGCAGGTCCGTTAATTGAACCGTTTCACTGACATCTGAAAACAAGGCTTTTTCTTGCATAAACAAGGGTTGGTAAGCTTGCTTCGCTTGGCTTATCGTAGCCTTAATCACTTGATTAGACCCTGGGTTTTTAATCACCTGCATCGAGTCATTCGGCCAAATCACATGCAATTCCTTAATTTTTTGCTTTGCGCCAAGACCTATGTGCGCGACAGGCTCAACGCTAGACAAGTATCCGCGATAAGGATTGTTTTCATAATAAAAATGCGTGCCATCCACAAAAACTCCTTCTATTCGAGCACCGAGTCCACCTTTATTCAACCCTCTCCCTTCAAAGCTAACACGCAGATACCGACTTTTTTCGGGCGATTCTTCTACGCTGTTGTTTTTATAGACAAAGGCTTCATCATTGATGTTGTTTACCACGTAATCTAAGTCACCATCGTTATCGAGGTCGCCATAAGCAGCTCCATTCGAAAAAGATGGCACATTGATTCCCCAGGCGGCACTTACATCCTCAAATTTTAGTCCACCCTTATTTTTGAATGCATAATTTTTCACTTTAATCACGGGCATTTGCTCGAGCAAAATAGCATCTGATGCCAATTGCTGTGCATCAGCCCGGTAGGACATAAAATCTCGATCCGTGACGTCGCGCGGAAAGCCATTCGTAATCAACAAATCCCGATATCCATCATTGTCAAAGTCGGCCAAAGATGGGCACCAGCTCCATTCGGTTTCTGACACACCTGCCATGAGACTGATTTCCTGGAATGGCATCGGATTACCTGCATCATTTTTGCCAGCATTGATTTGCAATGTATTTCGCATGTATTGATACGTATATCCATATAAGTCCGAATTCTGATAGGCTTGGTAGCTATTAGGCGGCGCTAATTGTTTTTTACGCTCGTTATCCTTTGGCAACATATCCAAGGCAACAATGTCTTGCAAGCCATCATTATTGACGTCAGCTACATCATTTCCCATCGCACTAAGACTCGTATGCTTAAAATATGTTTTAGCTTGATCTGTGAAGGTGCCATCGTGGTTATTAATATATAAAATGTCATCTGACACGTAGTCATTTGTCACTAAGATATCAGGCCAATTATCTTGATTAATATCGCAGATATTGATACCTAATCCATAGCCTTCAATGGTAATACCGGCCTCTTTTGATACGTTGGTATATACAGGATGCCCTTTTTCTTTTGAAAAATCACAACGGTACAAGCGATCTGTGTTTGGATAAGAGCCATCCGTCACTTTTGGGCGGTAAAGAGAGGGAAATTGATCGATCACATCCGTTAATACGTACATATCTAGATCCCCATCGCGATCATAATCGAAGAAAGTGGTATGTTCAGAATGCCCAGCATCATTAACTCCATAGGCAGCCCCCATTTCTTTAAAGGAAGGCAAGCCATTTTTGACACCTTGATTGACAAAGAGCATATTCTCCCGGTCTCGAATCGCTGTTTTCATGGTAGCAGAAACATAGATATCCAATAATCCGTCCCCATTGATATCAACAATAGATACTCCAGAACACCACCGGTTCTTCGTATCGATACCCGCTGATTTTGAGATATCCTCAAACTTCATTTCGCCCTTATTAAGATAGAGTGCGCCATTCGCTTGGCTTCCAGAAAAGAAAACATCAAGCAAACCATCTTGATTAAAGTCGCCCATTCCTACACCACTTCCATTATATAGGTATTCATACTTCAATATATTCAGAGTATCGTTTTCGGCGATTGAATTTGAAAAATGAATACCGGTATCATCTCCGGACAATTGTTCAAAAGTGGTTTTGCTCTTGCAAGAAGCAAAAACAAATAACATAATAAAGGCGGCTAATAATCGAGTATACATATGGAGGTAAATCTTTGAACTACTAAAATAAAAAAAGGTGGGGACTTCTCCCCACCTTTTTTAAACTAAAATCAAACGATTAATAACCAGGGTTTTGCTTCAATATAGAAGTACCTTGAATATCAATTTGTGCTTGAGGAATTGGCAATAAAGCATCTGTATCTGTGTACGATGCACCACCAAACTTAGTTACTAACAACTTAGACTCGTATTTCAAGTATGCATTCAAAGATTTGCTTGCAACACCCCAACGAACTAAATCGAAGAAACGGTGACCTTCAGTCGCTAATTCTAATAAACGCTCCATGCGAACGATCTTACGAGCGCTTGCTTGATCGCCTAAAGAAGAATACGTAGAAATTACGTAGTTAGCTTCGTTAGCACCCGTTTTCGAGTTCTTAACAAATCCAGCTGGATTAGCGGCACGCTCACGAACTTGGTTGATGTAACCTAAAGCAGTAGCTAAGCTACCTGCTTCGATTTCAGCTTCAGCAGCCATTAACAATACGTCCCCAAAACGGATGATGTTGAAGTTCATTGTCGCATATCCACGTGTCCAAGAAGAACCATCTGTCAAGGTATTCTCTTGACGCTTGTAGTAGATGTATTTCTTAGGTGAGTAAGGACCAGCATAAGGCTGAGAACGAATCCAGTTAGCACCTGGATGCTCGATCCAGTCTAAGTATTGGATACCACGACGACCGATTGTATGGTCAATACGTGGATCTAATGGATTAGTGTCCTCATCAAATCCAGCTGAAGAAGCTACACCATAATCATGCTTAACTGAATTAGCAGCTAAGTTATAATCTGGAGTACCATCCGCTTGCTCTCCCAATAATGGAAGACCATCAGCAGAAACACGGTAAGCATTCGCCATCGAGAAAGATGGCTGGAAGAATCCGCAGCAGTTACCTGGACCATCAGAACCCGTGTTGTATGGGTAGTTCAAGTCATCGAAACCATTCGCGTTATTCACGTTACCTGTATTCATGGATGATTGAACAGCAAATACAGCCTCTTCATTGTTGTCATTCTCCGCATTGAAGATTTCAGCAAACTTAGAAACTAAACCGTATTTCTTACCATTCGTTGTTTTACCGTTAGCAATTACTGTAGTGAAAACTGCCTTAGCATCAGCATATTTTGCTTGATACAAGTAAGCCTTTCCTAAGTAAGCGCCAGCTGCCCATTTGTTTGCACGACCTGCAGCAGACGATGTCTCAGGCAAGTTGTCATAAGCAAATTTGAAGTCAGCTTCGATTTTAGAATACAAGTCAGCAGTAGCTACCACTTTCTCGATACCCTTACCGTAATCCATCGTCTCATCTACGTATGGAGCAGAACCGAATAAACGCTTCAACTCAAAATAGAAGTGACCACGTAAGAAACGAGCCTCAGCAACAATACGCGTCTTATCTGTAGCAGATAGTTCTTTCGAACCATTCGCTAAGTTAATTGTCGCGTTAGCACGTGCAATACCTTCGTATTTTGCTTGCCATGTTGAGTTCAAGTCTCCATCATTTGCAGGAACCTCGTAACGTTGCATTACGTTGATGTTTGAGTAATCACCTGGGTCAGTACCCTTGTTACTCTCACCACCACGAATAGAACCCCACACCCAGTTGTTAGGTGCAGCTAAACGTGAGAATCCTTTACCCGCTAACTGCGCGTAAGTACCAATTAAGGCACCTTCTACACCAGCCTTAGAAGATAACTGCGCTTGAGCTAATGAAGCTGTTGGCGGTACCTCTAAAAACTGATCCTTACAAGCGAATGTCAAAATAAATGCTGACGCACTAACTAAACTTAATCGCTTTAAAATCTGATATTTTTTCATGTTCTTAATTTTTAAAATTGGCTTTCGCTAAATTAGAAATTCAAGTTGATCGAAGCATTGAATGAACGCGTAACTGGGTAGTTACCTACGTCGATACCAAAGCTTGTATCAGCTGCTCCACCAACACCTGGATCTAAGCCCTTGTACTTAGTTAAAGTAAACAAGTTGTTAGCCGATAATGTCAACTTAGCATTCTTAACACCGATTTTTGAAATAACATTTTTAGGAAGTTTGTATCCTAAAGAGATATTTTGCAAACGGATATAATCACCATCTTCTACGTACCAAGAGTTCTCAGCAGCTGATGTAGAGATGTTTGATGCTGATTCCCAAATTGGTGCTTCAGCAGCGTTACCCAATGCTGGAGTCCAAGAGTTTTTCGCACGTACACCTTTTCCTGATCCTTCAAAAGTTCCGTAGAAATCAGTAAACCACTTCGATTGGTTCCAAATTTTGTTACCAGCTGAAGCATATACATACATGTTCAAATCAAAATCCTTGTAAGTCAAACCTACGTTCACACCACCTGTATAAGTTGGTACTGGAGAACCTAAGTACGTACGGTCATTTGGATCAATTTTACCATCACCGTTGATATCTGCATAACGGAAACGACCTACACCTGCACCTGACTGAGCTGGAGCCGAAGCAACCTCAGCAGCTGAGTTGAAGTATCCCATTACTTGGTAACCATAGAATGAAGATAAAGAACGACCTACTTCCATACGAATTGGCGTAATTCCACGGAATGCACCACCAACTAAGTTCGTGATACCTGGTGCGAACGCTACGATTTCGTTTTTCAAGAATGAGTTGTTAAATGTCAAATCATACTTAATGTCAGAAGTCAAGTTACCACGGTTGATAATTTGCATATCAATACCTTGGTTACGCATTTTTGCTACGTTAACTGAAGGTGCAGAAGCTGCAGATCCAACAACCGCCGGAAGTGGCACGTTGAATAACAAATCCTCTGTATCTTTTCTCCAGATATCAAATACAACTTCCCACTTACCGTTTAACAATGTTGCATCAATACCTAAGTTAGATGTAACAGCAGTTTCCCACTTCGCAGCAGGGTTACCGATACGAGAACGGTAGTATCCTTCATCTGCTCCAGAAGATTGACCTCCGATTGGATAGAATGAGTTACCACGGTTAGCAGCATATAAAGAGTACTGGTTAGCTGGGTCTACGTTGTTTGAGTTACCCATTGTACCCCAACCACCACGGATTTTCAAATCTGTGATTGC